>PGXT01000248.1 GCA_002839285.1 Spirochaetae bacterium HGW-Spirochaetae-5
CAAACCTATCACAAGAATCAAGTGATGCTCTTTTCATACTATAACCGGCACTATGTCTCTAAGATATTTTACAACATAGATGGCGGAGGTTGTTTCTTTATTCTTGATGAAATGTTTAACTTTACAAAAGCACAGTCAGAAAACCTTATTATACACGGTATTCATGCAGGTACAATTTCAAAGAATTTTCATATTCCTAACTTCTTATAAACCTTACAATACGTTTGTGCCACTGGCATGTAGTTTTAAATTTTCATTAGTGATAAACTACTGTTGGTAGGTTAGGCAGCGTCACAAACTCAGTGCTCATTAGGCACGCACTTTCCCTAGGGATTGCTATGGCAATTCCTTTTTTTTCTTTTTATCCTTTAGAAAGGATACCAATGAATAAGACTACGATCGTTACCGATCAAATGAAATACGATTACTCAGTTAGGATAGCTTTTAACCTTTATATGGAAAAGCTTCTCACTGAAAGTGAATACAAAGAAATCCTATCCAGATTGAAACAACAATACAACATAACCTTTATTACATCAGAAAGCAATGAAATAGTTGAGAATTGACTTGCTATTCATTGCTTTTAGAGTGATGTATATGTACTAACCAAGGAGGTAAAAATAATGCAAAACAAACAAGTCAGAGTCATACAACCAAAACCTGTGTTCGATTTATCAGGAACCATCCCCAAGAACCTCAAAAAGCGCGTGTGTGCCTACGTTCGAGTGTCCACCGATAATGAGGAACAGAAAACGAGTTACATCGCTCAAACCGACGAATACACCGAAAGGATTCAAAATAACCCTGAATGGACATTCTGTGGTATCTATGCAGACGAGGGCATCAGCGGAACTTCCACCAAGCACAGAAAACAGTTCAATAATATGATGGATGCTGCAAAGCGTGGTGAAATCGATTTGATCATGACGAAGTCAATCTCACGATTCGCTAGAAATACAGTTGATTGCTTAAACTACATCAGAGAGATGAGAGCAATCAATGTTGAGATCTTCTTTGAAAAAGAAAACATCTACTCCTCAGATCCAAAAGTGGACTTCTTATTAACCATCATGTCATCCATCGCCCAAGAGGAAGCAAGAAACGTGAGCGAGAACGTCAAATGGAATGTTCAAAAGCGTTTCAACAATAGCGTTCCAATTGTGAATCACAATCGGTTCTTAGGTTATACCAAAGACAAACGAGGTGGTAACCTAATCGTTGTTCCTGAAGAAGCTAAAATCGTCCGTGAAATCTTCCAAATGTATGTGAGTGGCATCGGTCCGATGAAGATTGCTAAACATATGGAATCCATAGGAGCAACTACAGGTGCTGGTGCAACCAAATGGAGTATGTCCACAGTCGCAGTTATTCTTAAGAACGAAAAATACATCGGCGATTTGGTTCAACAGAAAACACTGACGGTTGATTACCTTTCACATAAGAAAGTGAAGAATAAAGAACTCGCTCCAATGTATCATACCGAGAATGCACACGAAGCAATCATCGATAGAGAGACTTTTCTCCTTGCTCAAAGGATCAGAGAGGATCGAAGCAAGGTGAAAGTTGGTAAGGATAAGAACCTGGCCAAATACAATGTCACTTATCCATTCTCAGCATTTATCGTTTGTTCTGAATGTGGACGAACCTTGAAAAGACGCTATTGGAATTACGGTACACCAGCTCAAAGAGTTATGCAACAATGTGGTGGTTACATCGACGGTAAAGCCCACTGTAAGGCTAAAGCTACTTACCAAGAGATGATTGAAGGTGCGACTGTGAAAATGCTCAACGAGGTGTTTTTACAGGAAAAGGATATCATCCCAAACATACAGAAAATCATCAAGTCGACCATTCGAGTTAGCGATGTTGAAATCAAGATTCAAAAGCTTCAAACACAAGGCGATGAGCTTGAAAGAATG
>PGXT01000067.1:0-21601 GCA_002839285.1 Spirochaetae bacterium HGW-Spirochaetae-5
CCATTGGTGTGCCGGCTTTTTACGTCTTGTGTCGAGAAGTACCTGCCATACATTTTTTTCAATCTGCAGAGATTCAATATGACCAACGAGAGCCGGATGATCCAGTCTTATAAATATCCCATGAGTTTTTCCTTTTTCTGAAATCATCTCAAATTCACTCATTACAGCTTTATTTACTTCCTGTGGAGATTTTTTATATATTTCTCCAAGTCTTTTGAGAACTTCATCTTTCATTTCGATTGTAATAAAATCGATGATTCCAGCATACTTTATTGATCCCGGAGTAAGTTCAAGCCATTGATCATTTTTAGTTGAACGTTTGCCCGTATCAATAAATTTCAGGTTCAGCTGGTTCCAGATTGTTTTGTCATCAACGGGAACTTTTTTTGTTTCCGCGTAAAGATGAATAATTCTGTATTTCCCTCCGGGAATATTAGTAAAGATTTGAAGTTGTCTATTATCTTTTGATCGTATCACATCGCGGACAACTCTTGAATAAGTGGTCCCATCTCCTATGATATCAACTTCTTTGATTTCATATTCATTAGGTGTATTCAATTTTAATACCATTAATGATAATGAAGGATTCTGTTGATCGGGTATGTCAAAAGATTTGCAGCCTGTTATTGAAAATGATATGAGAAGAATTAAAAATAAAATCGTAATAGAAGATATGTTAATTTTTTTTATCATTGAAATGCCTCCTTTATCAGCAGCAGTTTAAGATATTATGTTTATCAAATTGATATACAGATTTAGAACGTTTAAACAAACCTCAGCCGATCCCAGCATCGACAGTTAAAACCGGCATGAGGTTTGAGTATCTATAATAATGTTTATCGAATTTATCGATAAATCAAATTATTATAACTATTACTACTATCAGTAGTATAAGAAGTACAAGACCTGATATCCCGATAATCATAAAGAACCTCCTTGAAATTTTTTTATCTATTAATATTAAAGCTTTTAAAATCTAAAAATTATATTGTTTATTCACTCTCTTTATATACTATTATAGAGTATATAATAGTATATAAGCTCTGCATAATCAATAAAAAGTTTGAAATTTTTAAATAAACTTATTTTTAGTCTACGAAAACAGTCTTTTTTAGGGGATTAGGAAATTATGTTATGGTCTCTATGCATGATTCAGGCTTCGACTCCGCTTAGCCAGCGTTAATTCTGCTCAGGGAGTGTTAAATTCCGCTCCCTGAGCAGAGTCGAAGGGTAAATCATTCGTTAACAGCTATAGTACCTATAATTAAAATATCTGGTTATAAAAGTAAAAAATTACAGTATTGCAGGATTCAGAAATAAACTACGATGAAGTTAAGTTATCATTGACCCAGTCCGGCTGATTTCAGGGTCACCATCTTTTTAGAGATGGGATATTGCAGAAATGTTCCCATCCCCTTGGCAATAACTCTTCCTGTCTTAATTTCTTTAATAGTACCGCTTGTATAAATAAGCGTAGAACCGGATAGATCTATATCAGCATTACCTTCCAGAATATCTCCCGGTTTTGCAGTAGATAAGTAATTTATCTTGTATTCAACGGTTGAGCAGAGATTACCATTAGATACTGCAAGAGAAAGTGCTGTTACTCCGAGAACGGAATCCATCATTGCAGAGATCACTCCGCCATGGCATTGATCCGGTGTTGAAAGATGATTGTCTATAATTTCAAGAGTGTATGTAATTTTTCCCGGTGCGTGAACTTTAAGCTTCATTCCGAGAAACCTGTCAAATTTTACCAGGTCAAGATAATGTTTTTCGAATACATCCATTGTTACCATAGGGTCCGCCTGTATTATTGATTAAAAAATTTAATTATCAGTTTCAGGATTTTATGCTGATTTTATCGAGGATCTCTGCTGTCAATACTCCTGTATTAAATTCATTCTGTAATTGATTGAAGGGGATAATAAATCTGCATCCTTCACGATAGCGGCTGCATCCGTATGCGGCGTTTCCCCTGATTATATTACCTGTTCCGCATTTTCTGCATTTTAAAACAGAGTTCTGTGAAGATTGCGGTGGAGCTTTTTTTTCTTTTGTTTCTGTGGCGGCCTCATTTTTAGAAATATTTAAAACCGGGATGAAATTCTGATTTAAAGTAATGTGGCCTTTTACTTTTCCGTTGTTTACATTGAATCCGCTTATCTCTCCTGTTTTACCTTTCTCCAGCAATGTAAAGATCTGTTTTTCTGTAAGAGTTTTCCCTTCGATTTCAAAATTTATTCTGAAGGCGCAGCCTGTTTTATATTCACTGCAGCCGTAAGCTGTCTTCCCTTTTATGACTTTTCCTGTTTTGCAGATGGGGCATTGTTGAATAGTATTGCCCGATGTTTTATTTATAGAAGCTGCAGTCTTCTTTTCCGGTTTGGATTTTTGAGATGCACTGATGTCTTTTTTTGCTGGAGATGCATTTCCCGGTTTTTTAGAAGGCGGAGCCGCGCCTTTTCTTTTTTTCTCTACAAGATGTATCATTTTGCCTGTCTCTTTTTTTACATCAGAGACGAGAGATTCCACCATGCTTTTCATTTCGATCAGAAAATCTGATGACTGATAATCTCCCCGTTCAATACGCCGGAGTTTCCCCTCCCATAATCCCGTAAGTTCTACAGATTTAAGGAGGTCGTTCTCTATTGTATCAATCAGCTGGATTCCAGTTGGAGTGGGGATAATATTTTTTTTCTCGCGGACTATATATGTCCTTTTAAATAATGTTTCAATTATACCTGCCCGTGTTGATGGACGTCCTATTCCGTTCTCCTTCATCGCATCACGTATCTCCTCATCGTCTGACCATTTGCCGGCTGTCTCCATTGCGCGGAGCAGTGTCGCTTCTGTATGAGGTTTGGGCGGTTTAGTTTCTTTTTCAAATACCCGGGGTTCGTGTGGTCCCGATTCACCCTTTTCGAAGTCGGGTATCAGCTGTGATTCATCATCTTCATCTTTCTTCTTTTCCTGTTTCGGGTAAAGAGCACGCCATCCATCTTCAATGATCTGCCGTCCCGTTGCTTTAAATTTAAACTCATCGGACTCCCCAAGAGCTGTGGTGTTGGATACAATACAATCGGGATAGAATACCGATATAAAACGTCTTGTTATTGTATCGTAAACTTTTTCGTCATTGAATGGAAGATTCTGAGGATTTACTCCTGTTGGAATAATCGCATGGTGGTCAGTTACTTTAGCGTCATCAAAAACTTTTTTACTCTTCCGGATAGGTTCCGCCATCAGGGGCTCAACTTCTTTTGTATAAGATTTAAGACCTTTGAGTATTCCCGGAACTTTGGGGAATATATCCGAGGGGAGAAATCGTGTGTCAACTCTGGGATAAGTGACAAACTTCTTCTCATACAGATTCTGTACTATCACTCTGGGATAAGTGACAAACTTCTTCTCATACAGATTCTGTACTATCTTTAATGTGTTGTCAGCACTAAGTCCGAACCTTTTATTGCACTCCACCTGAAGTGATGTGAGATCGAAAAGCGGAGGAGGGGGCTCTGTTCCTCTTTTCTTTGTAAAGGAGGTGATTATAAAATCCTTCTCTTTAATTCTTTCGAGAATTACATCCGCAGCTTCAACGCTGGTGAATCTCCCGTCAGAGGCGGTAAATAATACATCCCTGTATATAGTCTTAAGTTCCCAGTATTTTTCAGGAGTGAAGTTTTCTATTTCATAATATCTCTTTACTATAAGCGCCAGTGTCGGGGTCTGAACTCTTCCGATGGACAATACACCTTTGCCGTTTGCATACTTCAGCGTGTAAAGTCTTGTTGCATTCATTCCAAGGAGCCAGTCCCCGATTGCACGGGAGTTCCCCGCTTCGTATAATAAATCGTAATCTTTTCCGTCTTTGAGTTTTGTAAATCCGTCCCTGATGGCTTCTTCTGTAAGTGATGATATCCAGAGACGTTTGACCGGTTTTTTACAACCGGCTTTCTTCAGCACCCAGCGCTGGATCAGCTCACCCTCTATTCCGGCGTCACCGCAGTTTATCACTTCATCGCAATCGTTTACAAGCGACTTAATTGTTTTAAACTGTTTGCCAACTCCGGAGTTTGGAATAAGCTTTATATCGAATTTTTCAGGTATCATAGGGAGTGTGGCAAGATTCCATCGTTTCCATTCAGAGGTATAATCGTCAGGTTCATTGAGAGTACACAGGTGCCCGAAGGTCCAGGTTACCCTGTAACCGTTCCCTTCAAAGTAGCCGTCTTTTCGTGAATTGGCGCCAAGGATCTGCGCAATCTCTTTGGCAACGCTCGGTTTTTCAGCTATACATACTTTCAAAATATAAAATTCTCCGGGAATTACTGGCTAAGGATTTATTGATTATGTCGTATTTATAAATAATGTACACATATAAGTCAAGATAAAGATTGATCGGGCCTCCGGAAACAATTCAAATAATTTCTTGACTCATGCTTTCGATAAGGGGAATATTCATCAGCTCAAGGGGGGTAGTTATGACGGCGGGTGCATTAATTTTTTTAGGTTTCTGTTTAGTTGCGGCATCATTTATTCTGGTATCTGTACGTATTTTTCAGGTTCGACCCGATTTTGTAAAAAAAATAATGAAATATGCTCTTATCTTTATTTTTACTGTTCTCTTCGGTATAGTTGCAATCTCAATCGGATTCAGAATTGATGACAGGCATTCCCGGAGTTACTCATCGAATCTGAAATCTGTTCAGGAGATCTGGGGTGGAGATATTGTTCAGCAGCTCCCTGTCTTTACATATAAAGAGAAGGGATTTGTTGAGCGGGAAAATAAAAAGACCGGTGAGTTTGAACAGGTAGCGACCGATGTTATAAGGAATATGGGAATAGCGGAACAGAAAGTCTCTGTAAAAATAAAATCAAATATAAGACAGAAGGGATTGCTTAAATATCCCGGGTTTAATATGTCCTTTAATGCGAGATACATATTAAAAAATCTCAGAAGCGGCAGTGAGAGACTGACTTTTTCTTTCCCTTTACCTGATGGTGCAGGGAATATAACTGATATAAAAGTAAAACTTCAGAACAGTGATTATAATCAGGATTCCGATTTTTCTGACGGCGTTCAGTGGGAGGGTGTTCTTTCGAAAAATGAGACTGTCGCGATTGAAGTAAGCTATAACGCCCAGGGGACCGGAACATTCGATTATGCAATGGGAACGGAAAAAGCTGAAATCAGGAATCTTGATGTAGAGATTATTACAGATTTTATCGACAGTATTATTCCTAATGGTGCAATGGTCCCCACATCTTCAGCAGGTGACGACAAAGAGATGAAGTACTTATGGAAAGCGTCTAATCTGGTAACAGGGCAGAATATATCATTAAAATTTAAAATTTCCGGTAACTATGGTGAGATCGTTTCAAGACTTTTCTACTATTCACCCATAGCGCTGTTTCTATTTGTAGGTTTTCTCCTTGTGTTCTGTACCTCTAAAGAGATAAATCTTCACCCCATGCATTATCTTTTTTTAATTACAGGATTCTTCATATTCTATCTCCTGGGCTCTTATCTGGTAAGCTATATGAATATTATGCTGGCAATATTTATATCTCTTGCGGTTTCTACCGGCATAATCCTGTATTACTGCTCGCTGATTGGTAAGGGGAAAGATGTTATACGGATATCATTTTTCGGGGCTTTCCTTTTCCAGTGGATATTTTCTGTTGCTTTTTTTGTTCCTGAACACACTGGATTTCTTATAACAATAGCAAGTATTGCAGCATTTGTTTTTCTTATGAGAACAACGGCGTCAATTGACTGGGAGAATAAATGGTAGATCAGAATCTCACTCTTTTCAACGGGCCGAATGAGAATATAACCCCTCTTGCAGAAAGGTGCAGGCCTGCTTTTATTGATCAGTATATAGGGCAGGAGCATCTTACCGCAAAGGGGAGGATAATCCGTTCTGCCATTGATGGAGGGAGAGCTTTCTCCATGATACTCTGGGGGGATCCCGGCACGGGGAAGACAACTCTCGCTAAAATAATTGCTGTGCACTGCGGCCTGGAGTATCACTATCTTAGTGCCGTATCCTCCGGAGTTGCAGATGTCCGTAAAGTTATAACTTCCGGTGAGCGGAACCGGCAGATGGGGAAACAGACTCTGTTGTTTCTTGATGAAATTCACAGATTCAACAAGGCTCAGCAGGACGCGGTACTCGGCGCAGTGGAGTCGGGTGATATTGTACTTATCGGTGCAACAACAGAAAATCCCTCATTCAGCGTAATCTCTCCGCTGCTGTCACGGGCAAGAGTGATGAAGCTTCAGAGACTTACAGAGAAGAGTCTTGAAACTATTCTGAATAATGCCGTAGAAACGGATCATATACTTAAAGAAGGAAATATAAGATTTGAAGATGGAGTAAAAGAGAACCTTGTGCTCCTGGGGAACGGGGATGCCCGGAGAATGCTGAACATACTTGAAGTCTCATTTATGCTCTCCGGTGACGGTCTGATCACAGAGAAAGCTGTGTGTGAAGCATTTGAGAGCACTGTACTCTATTACGACAGGAAAGGGGACCGGCATTACGATACCATCTCAGCATTTATCAAATCTCTAAGAGGCTCTGACCCCGATGCAGCATTATACTATATGTCAAGAATGATAATGGCAGGGGAGGATCCTGAATTTATCGCACGCAGAATGGTAATCCTGGCATCGGAGGATATCGGGAACGCTTCACCGGCTGCGCTGAATATGGCTGTTACTACCATGACTGCGGTAAAGAGCATTGGTATGCCCGAATCTGAAATTATTCTTTCACAGTGCGCAATTTTTCTGGCTACATCACCCAAAAGCAATGCATCGTATATGGCAATTAAAAATGCGAAGGAAGCCGCACTCTCGGGTGATTACGAAATTCCCCTTCATATACGGAATGCTCCAACGGGACTTATGAAAAAGATGAATTACGGAAGAGATTACCAGTACCCTCACGATTATGAGTATAATTTTGTGAAGGATGAATATCTTCCGGAAGAGTTGAAAAGTTCGAAGTTCTACAATCCAACAGAAAACGGCAGCGAGAAGTCGATCAAAGAGAGGCTCATGCAACTCTGGCCGGAAAGATACGGGAAGTAGGTTCGATCGTTATTGCATCAATCGTTTATCACTGAATGCATTTCATCTGAATGTCATGGTGTGGTAAATTTTAGTCGCTACTCTTGACTATGATGTTTTATTCTCTTAATATATTGTTGTAATTCGGTGTTTATTTAGTAAGTATTTCAAAGTATAAAAAGCTATATTATCCATGGCGTCGAAGGCGCAGGGATATATTTTTTTTACTCTAAAAGTTATCTTTAGAAAAAATTACTGATTTTAATTTAAAATATCCGTAGAGTTTCTGAACAGTTACTTCTATTTCCGGAATTAATATTTGGAAGAGAGCAATAATGAAAAAGATTCTTCTTTTTATAATAATTTTAATTTTTCCTTCATTACTTTTTTCAGAGCCGGTATTGCTTAGAAATAATATTGATAATTATAAACTCTGGAAAAGTGTTCAGGTCTTTACTGATAAAACAGGAAATCTTTCCGCTGATGAATGATTGATAATCCCTACGGGACAATTCAGGAGTATTATCTCGATACAAATGATACACAAACAGAGATTCTGGAATTGTATCAGATTGAAAATAATAAAGCTGTTCTGCTTAAAAAAGCCGGCAGATTTCATCCTGAATCATTCAATAAATGGAATAAACCTGAAATTTCATTCAGACCGCCCACAGGTATTACAACATTTTATCTTAAAGCAGAGAGCGAATCTTATATAACATTTGATCTGGCTCTGAGAACTCCTGAAAACTATTTATCCATGATTGCACGGCACTTTGTTTTTTATGGAGCATACTACTCTGTTATTATTGTAATGATTTTATACAACCTGCTTCTGTTTTTTGGTTTAAAAAGCAGAACATATGCTCTGTATGTGATTTACCTGGGTTCAGTTCTGGCTCATCAGTTCTTTGTGGATGGTTTCGGAATCCTGTTTTTTAACGCTAATTATAATTCTATTTATTCCGCTATAACATTTGTTGCAATCTGTCTTTTCGCGTCGTCTTTTTTCAACAATAAATACAACCATCCGCTTCTGCATAAATTCAGTTATCTGTTTGTAGGACTTCTGATTATCTGGGGAGCAGTGTCTCTATTTATTCATCCGGGCAGATATGCATATTTTATTACAATCAGTATTGTGTCTCCGATGGTGTATACGTTTATAATAGCTAATTGCGTTGCTGCCTACCGGATCGGAAATCCAACTGTTAAATATTTTATGATAGCATGGATGGGACTTATTGTTTTCTCCGGAATGTATGTTGGGGTTGTACTGGAATTTATTCCTGCAAACAGTTTTACACTTAACGGGATAGCCATCGGTACAGTTTTTGAATCGGTTACGCTTTCTCTGGCTTTAGCACAACAGCTGAATATCAGCCGTAAAGAAAAAGAGGAGGCTGACAGAAAAAATCTTGAACATCAGATTAAAATGACCGATTCATTTGCCAGATTTGTTCCTAAGGAATTCTTACAGCATCTGGGCAGGAATAGTATAGTTGATGTAAATCTTGGTGACCAGGTGCAGCGCAATATGACTATTCTGTTCTCGGACATCAGATCCTTTACAAATTTTTCGGAAGAGCACAGCCCTCAGGAAACAATTGATTTTCTTAATTCATATCTTCACAGTATAAGCCCTATAATTAAAAAAAACCGTGGATTTATTGATAAATTTATAGGCGATGCAATTATGGCCTTATTTCCACATAGTGTGGATGATGCCGTTAAAACAGCTATTGACATGATGCATCAGCTTTCAAATTTCAATAAAATCAGAAAATTGACCGGGCAGGAATTAATTAATATTGGAATAGGAATTCATACCGGCGAATGTATGCTGGGAACTATCGGTGAGAAAAACAGACTTGAAACAACCGTTATCTCTGATGTGGTTAATACTGCTTCCAGACTTGAAGGCTTGAATAAGAGGCTGAATACGAATATATTGATTACCCGCGAAACATTTACCCGGTTAGAGAATATTGAAAATTATAAATACAGAGAGTTGGGAATGGAAAATGTCAGAGGAAAAAATGAATCTTTATTTCTATACGAAATCATTGTAGATAAGGAATCTGATTGATACTGAATATAGGTTAATTCTCATTGATTGTTTAAATCACACTTTTCAACTATTCCCCTCCCCATCCGCCCGTTGGGCACCTTCCCCGTGGAAAGACGGGGAAGGCTTGTGAATTTAAAATATTATTCCAACAATAACTGAAAAACACTTGATTACCTGAACCCTGTTAAATAATTGGATTATCATAGTATTTATTCTTTATTTTTCTAAAGTAAAAAGATTATATATCCAATTGTTCTTTTTTACATTAAAACATATGTTTAAGAATTATTACTGGGATTATTATGTTTTTTTGGGGTATAAATGAAAGAGATCACCGGCAGTCAGAAACGAAAACTCAAGTCGCTTGCTCATAAGCTTAAACCGATAGTCCTCATCGGTCAGAAGGGGATAACAGAAAGTCTTGTTAAGGCAGTTGATAAAGCCCTTGAAGACCATGAACTTATAAAAGTAAAATTTATTGATCTTAAAGACGAGAAAGTTGAACTGGCAGCTAAAGTTGTCAGTGATACAAAATCATTTCTTGTAAATATGATAGGGAACACTGCGATTATATATCGCGAAAATCCGGAACGTCCGAAAGAGGATAAGATTAAGATTTAATTTTTTTTGCAGGAGATATATAAATGAAAAAGTACAATGTTGTAATTCTCGGCGCACTTGGTGCAGTTGGAAATGAGTTCAGAAAGATACTGCTTCAGCGAAATTTTCCTATTGATAAAATAAAGTTCCTTGATCTTACCGATGTCGGTACGCAGGTGCAGTTTGGTGAAAGAATGGTAACTGTCGAAGCACCCGGCGATGATTCATTCAAGGGTTACGATATAGCTCTGTTTTCCGCAGGTGCAGATGTAAGTTTAAAAGTAGCTAAACAGGCCGCTGCTTCCGGATGTATTGTAATAGACAATAGTTCGGCATGGAGGATGGATCCTGAAATTCCTCTTGTTGTGCCTGAAGTCAATCCGCACGATGTTGAGTGGCACAAGGGGATCATCGCAAATCCTAACTGTTCAACAATTCAGATGCTGCTCCCGCTTAAGCTGATTCATGATGTCGCTAAGATTAAACGTGTTGTTGTAAGCACATATCAGGCAGTTTCAGGAACGGGAATAAAAGCAATAGAGGAGTGCCGCAATCAGGCGCTTGATGTTTCTCAGGGGAAACCGGTATCAAAAGTAGATGTATATCCTCACCAGATAGCGTTTAATGCTCTCCCTCAGATAGATGATTTTATTGAAAACGGTTATACAAAAGAAGAGATGAAGATGGTTAACGAAACCAGAAAGATAATGGGGGATGATTCAATAAGACTAACTGCAACAACAGTGAGAATCCCTGTTATATATGGTCATTCCGAATCAATAAACGTAGAAACAGAAAAGAAGATAACAGCTGCAGAGGTTAAAGCTCTTCTGAAGGGTAAACCCGGGATAACACTTGTTGATGATCCATCAAAGAAGGAATATCCGATGCCGATAAATGCCGCAGGTCAGGATGATGTTTTCGTAGGGAGAATCAGAAATGACGAATCTATCGATAATGGAATTAATATGTGGGTTGTATCGGATAATATACGCAAAGGTGCTGCTCTGAATACAATTCAGATAGCTGAGCTTCTTATTGCAAAAGGACTTGTGTAAGGCCCCCTCCCCATCCGCCCGCCGGGCACCTTCCCCATGATGAGATGGGGAAGGGTACTGATTACCGGGTTTTTTCAGAAAGATTGTATATTGATTGGTGTTTACTTTTTTAGTTTTTTTTGTTTTTTAGCCTTAGTTATGTAGTGTTTTGAAATAAGTGCGTTTTTTTCATTCGAGCTTAATTTTTTTTAACTTTACTTCATTGTAACTCTTCCTGATTATGATTAACTTACAGTTATATTTTCTAAATAAATATTTTGTTATGCCGAAGATATAATGATGGGCAAATACCGTTTTTTTTGAGAGACATTTATGAGAAAAGTTATATTATATTTCGATCCCGCTGCTCCCGCTATACTTGTTAAAAAGACCACTGAATCCGGTGAGGTGAAGGTAGTTCTGTCATCTAAGCATAATTTTGTATCTGAAAATGAAATTGTAGCCAGAGTGGTTGATGTTAAATCTGAAGAAGAGATTAGTACACATATTGATGAGGGGTACAGCTATCATCATATACGTGATTATTTTAATTTCTCAACAGGATCGGGGGTCTATTTTGATGAAAGAACAAAGTCATATAAGTCTTCTTATTACGGGTTTGTTGTTATAAAAGATTCGAAAATATCACTTATTTCACCGCTTGTACTTTCAAAGGATAAAATAAGAGCCTACTATAATATTCTCCCTACAAGATTCGGTAATCTTCCGACATATAACGAAATAGTTGAAATTCTTCATGCGGAAAAGGTTGTTTCTATTGTTACGGGTGAAAAGTTTAATAAACAGATGGCAGCTATTGACAAGGAGAACCCGCATCTTACACGGGTTCTTGTTGCCGAAGGGCGGGATCCGGTAAACGGATTTGATGAGTATTTCGAACCTCTATTAAGCTTTGAAAAACAGGCCGGCCGTATTCTTGCTGACGGACGGATGGATTATAAAGAAGTAGGATCAATTATTCAGGTTCAGAAAAACCAGGAGATTCTTCAGGCCATACCCGGTGTCAAATCAGAGGATGGTTATGATATCTTCGGTGAAAAAGTTCCCGCTGTCCGTGAGGATAAGGGCGGTCTAAAAAAGGGGGAGAATCTTCTGCAGTCAGGTTTTGATCCTTCGATATATGTTTCTGCCATTGACGGCTGTATAAGTATAGATAACAATACAGTAAACGTACTCCCTGTTGCGGTAATCAATGGAGATGTCGGTCTCGATTCGGGAAACATCAGTTTTAACGGAACTGTTCATGTTACAGGTTCGGTGCTCCCGGGATTTAAGGTTCAGGCTGATAGTGATATAATTGTTGATAAGGATGTGGAGGATGCGCAGCTTACTGCAGGTGGAGATATCACTGTAAAGCTTGGAGTTGTCGGTAAGGAGGCAGTCAAACTTGTTGCTAAGGGGAATATAACTGCCAAGTTTATGCAGAATGTAAAAGTGGAAGCAGGTAAAAGTGTTATAGTAGATGACTCCATTATAAATTGTGATATTGTATGCTATGATAAGATTTCTGTTAAAGGAAAGGCCGGCAAGATAATAGGCGGAAAAGTTGCAGCGTTAAACGAGATAAAAGCTCATACCGTGGGAACCCAGACTGAAACTCTCACATCTCTCACCGTAGGAAGGAATTTTATTCTGGAAAGTGAGATAACAAAAAAACGTACTGAAGTGATAATGGTTAAAGAGAGAGTTGAGGAGATTAACACCACTATAAAAATGCAGTTCGGTGAAGAGATTTTCAAAAATCCGAAAGAGTATATTAAAATACTCCCTGCTTTAAAAAAGAAGAACTGTCTTCTTCTTTTAAATGATCTTGGTACAGCAAATGCTTCTTTGAAAAAACTTATCGAAGAAGCAAAAGTAATAGAAGAAAAAATGAAGTTTGATAAAGAGCCGGTAATCATTGTAACAAATAAGATTTATCCCGGTGTTGTCGTGAATGTTAAGAAAAGCGTTAAAAAAATTGATCATATAATTGATAATGTGAAATTTTATGAAGATCAGCTGGATAAAAGTGTAAGATTTGTAGCCGCTACATAATTATTTATCGTATTCTTAAACATAATCCGTGCAGAGTTGAATTGCCTGCACTTTTTATTCTCCGTTTTTTTAACCGCTGAATTGTAGAATTATTGACACAACTCTTCCCGTATTGCTTATGTAACTGAATGTTTTTAATGGAATATTTACATTAAACGGGGGTGGTAATTATGAGTATGCCTGGAATGGGTGAATTGGTAATAATTTTTTTGATAGTGCTTGTAATTTTCGGAGCAGGAAAAATTCCAAAAATTGCAAAAGATATGGGAAGCGGAATTAGAGAATTCAAAAAAGCTATATCCGGCGAATCTGATGATAAGAAAGAAGATAAATAATGAAAAAACATAGTGAGTATCTAATCAGTAAAAAAGACTCAATCATGGGGAATGGTTCCATGACTGAGGAATTATTTAAGTTTTATTCGGAAATTTTTGTTGCTCAGGAGGAGTTATCTGCTCTTTGCGGTGATCTTTCCGGATATAAAAAAAGTTTCAAAAATGATATATTGCCGGTATTAGATATTGACTCAATTGTTCTTGAAGAGGAAACAAAGGGGCATCTAGCTGAACTCATGGTAAAACTTGCAGATTTTATCTCCGGTGTAAATCCCGGTATGGATTTTTCAGAAATGAAAAAAAATTTTACAGCTGATGCGGATATCCTTCTGAAAAGTTTATTAAAACAGGATTATACATTTCTTGAAAAGAAAGGAGTTGAAAACCGGCTTGCGCTTGATGAATTTATTTTTGTGATACATAATGTATTTAAGCCTTTCATGGTTGCATTGAAAAGTTCATCTGACATTAAGCCCGGGAAGGAGGATTGGCTTGAAAGTTCATGCTCATTCTGCGGTTATCTTCCCGATATGAGTAAAATTGTGGAATTGAAGGAGAATCAAAGGCATCTTCATTGCGCTATTTGTGAAAACGAGTGGGAGTTCCCAAGACTTGTATGTCCCGCCTGCGGATGCAACGATCAGTCAAAACATGGTTTTTTTGAATATGAAGAAAATAATATATATAGAGCATATTATTGTGATGAGTGCAAACATTATATAAAGAGCGTACGTATCCCTAAACTGAAAGAGGAGTCTGCCTTTGATCTGGCTGTTGAGGATATCATTACAAATTTTCTTGATGCGGGCATGATTGAAAAGGGATATAAAAGAATCTGATAGAGATGTTTATAGTATTTTTCAATTGAATTAGTACTCTTGCTGTCATTTCGAAGAAGCGATAGCGACTGAGCAGTTCGACAGGCTCACTGACCGTTTTCGATGGTTGCTGAGCTTGTCGAAGCACTCACCCGAAAAATTGTCAGGGATTCGAAATGACAGGCTCAAAAAATTGTGTAAATTGCTAAAGTGTAAATATATTTAAATGATTTTATGAATAAAGTTGAAGAGATATATTCTATCATGGCTGCTTCCTACGGGAAGCAGGGGTGGTGGCCGGTTTACAGCACTGCAGCGTGTAGAAGTCAGTATGGAACCGGCGCCCCGAAAAATGATGAAGATAGATTTGAAATTGCTATCGGGGCGATCCTGACACAGAATGTTGCATGGAAAAATGTTGAAAAGGGTCTTGACGCTTTAAAGAAAAATAAAATTTTAACTCCACGTAAACTACATAAAGCAGACATTGAGTTGATTGCATTCTGTATAAGGCCAACCGGTTATTTTAATCAGAAAACACTGAAAATAAAAAACTTTCTCAACTGGTTTAAGGATTTTAATTACTCATTTGAAAAATTAAAAAATATTAAAACTCCGGTTTTGAGAGAGTCTCTTCTTGGAGTCAACGGTATTGGTCCCGAGACTGCTGACTCTATTCTATTATACGCATTGAACCGGAAAATTTTTGTAATAGACGCTTATACAAAAAGAATTTTCTCAAGACTGAATCTTACTCCGCATAATGAGACTTACAATTATTATCAGGAATTTTTCCATAAAGAGTTTAATGGAACTGTAAAAAAGTACAACGAATATCACGCACTGATTGTTGCTCACGGCAAGGATATCTGCAAAAATAAGCCTCTATGCTCCGAGTGCTGCCTGAATAATATCTGCAGTTATAATTACAGATAATATCCGGAGTTTTATCAGTTGAGAAGAGATTACACACCGGTTTTTCGATCGATCCGGCTCTGACCCTTATGTAATTCAATATGTGTAATTGCTCTATAGAAGCTCTGGCCCCATATGTTGCGATTGTAGCAGATATTAAAAATGGCAGCAAATTATTTTCGGGGGTGCGTATGCTCCGCATACGCTGGGAGTGGGGGATTACGGGGGCGGCGCCCCCGTAATCCCCCATTTCAGGCACAGCGCGAAGCGCTGTGCACCCCCAAATAAAACGCTACCTTAAAAATGCCGTCTAATCGGATTAATTACTCTTGACTTTTAGAAAAAACCGGGATATAATAATTTTTTGATAATCCGGAGAGGTTACATATGACAAAACGTGAATATTTAACAGAAACAGCTGAATGGAAGCTATTAGAAGAGCATTTTAAAAAGATAGAGAGCACTCACATGAGGGATCTATTCAGGAATGATCCTGAAAGAGGCAGAAAATTCCGCGTGGATAATTGCGGACTTATATTTGATTATTCAAAGAACAGGGTAATTGAGGAGACGATGGATCTCCTGCTGAAACTTGCAGAAAAGTGCAGTCTTAAAGAAGAAATTGAAAAAATGTTCAATGGAGAGAGGATTAACGGCACAGAGAACAGAGCCGTACTCCATGTCGCTCTTAGAAACAGAAGCGGAAAACCGGTAATGTGTGACGGTGCTGATGTAATGCCTGGCATATTGAATGTTATAGCCAGAATGAAAAATATATCAGATAGAATCCGGAAATCGGAATGGAAAGGTTTTTCAGGGAAATCTGTTAAAAATATAATCAACATCGGAATCGGCGGATCAGACCTTGGTCCGGTAATGGCATGTGAAGCCCTGAAATATTACTCTAATAGAGACCTGAATGTGCGATTTGTTTCTAATATAGATTCTACTCATATTAGAGAGGCGATAATTGATCTTAATCCCGAGGAGACTCTTTTTATAGTTGCATCAAAAACATTTACTACCATGGAAACAATGACCAATGCTTTGACCGCTAAGAAGTGGGTAACCGATTTTTTCGGAAGTGAAAAAGCGGTGGCAAATCATTTTATCGCTCTTTCGACAAATAAAAACGATGTTGAGAAGTTCGGAATAGATACAGAGAATATGCTCGAATTCTGGGATTGGGTCGGGGGGAGATACTCGCTAACATCGGCCATTGGTCTTTCAGTAATGATATCAATCGGATATGATAATTTTATCAGATTCCTCGATGGTTTTCATGAAATGGATAATCACTTCAGGGATACTCCTTTTGATAAGAACATCCCTGTGATCATGGCCCTTCTTGGAGTATGGTATAATAATTTTTTTGGATGTGAAACATACGCCATTCTGCCATACGAACAGTATATGCATAGATTCGCTGCATACTTTCAGCAGGGGGATATGGAGTCAAACGGGAAATCCATTACACGTGACGGCAGGAGAGTTAATTACTCTACAGGCCCTGTAATATGGGGGGAACCCGGAACAAACGGACAGCATGCTTTCTATCAGCTGCTGCATCAGGGGACAAAAATTATCCCGGCGGATTTAATCGGTTTCGTTAATCCTCTTCATGGAGACAGGGATCATCATAATAAACTCATAGCTAATATGATTGCACAGGCGGAAGCTTTTGCATTCGGGAAAACTTCTGAAGAGGTTGTTAAAGAAGGTGTCGATGAAAAACTTGTACCGTACAAAACATTTGAAGGGAATAGGCCCACGAATGTAATTATGTCCGAAAGACTTACACCGGAGATTCTTGGTAATCTGATTGCTGCATATGAACATAAAATATTTGTTCAGGGTATCATCTGGGATATATTTTCATTTGACCAGTGGGGTGTAGAACTCGGCAAAGTGCTTGCGGGGAAAATTTTGAAAGAACTTGAAGCAGGAGAGAATGAAGAAACTGATCATGATTCCTCCACCTCTGAATTGATAAAGTATTACAGGAGCAGATGTGTTGAACAAAAAAATAAATAGCACTGCGGAGGCAGCAGCTGATATAGCCGATGATTATCTGGAAAAAATCACTAAATATGAAATTTTCCGGCAGGAGGCAAATCATGTCCGTGAGAAAGACAAAAAACTTATAAGAGATCTTTTTAAAAGTTTTAGCCATAGTGATCTTATGGTTGGTATCGGTTTTCAGCGGGCGTATGGGTCAATAATCTCAGGAGATTACTTCGACCTTTTTAAGCTATCTGACAATAATTTTCTTTTTGTTTTTGCCGATATCAGCGGTCACGGACTACCTGCTTATACCACTCTCATAAGACTCAGGTCTGCCGTAATACTTGCGGTCAAGGAGATGGAGGGGATTCACGAAAGGACAGGTATCATTGATTACGCGTACCTGATTAAAAGTATAGCGATGAAATTTACTGATATAATGGATATGTCAAACTCCAATGATTTTGCATCTGTAAATTTTGTTTTTGTTGAAGATAGAAATGGTTCGTTGAAGTTGAGATTTTTTAACAGAAGTATGCTTTTCCCTATTATTGTAAGAAGGGGTAAAGACGGTATCCAGTCTTTTGACCTTAATAATAAATATGATATCTGGAAACCTGAAAAGGGTTATCTTCTTGGAAGTGATATAAAAAATCTTATCAGTCTTGAATCGTATTACCACACTCCGGAATGCTGTTTTGAAATATTCCAGGGTGATATGATTTTCTTTTTTACAGACGGGATTACCGAAGCCTTTGATTTTGAAACAGAAAAAAAACAGTATGGAGAGGAACGGCTTCAGCAGAAACTAATCGAGCTATGTGACTTCCCGCCGCAGCTTGTTATTAATAGTATTTTTGATTCCGTTTACGAATATATAGGCAAGCATGAATATCAGAAAGACGATATGACCGCAGTACTGATAGACCTTCCGGTTAGACAGTGATTGGAAAATAATTTCTTGACAGTCTTTAAGTTTTTATAAGAAATTATAAGCATATAGTATGCTTTATACTGCTTTCTGTACTTTTAAATTGCGGTAGATGCACTATGAAAATTTTATAATAATAATGAAAAGCAGCCGTAATTGTTGAATTTATATCTTTCTTTATGAATGAGATTCACCGTAATTATGGACCGTGAAATGAGGGCTTTATGGAAAAAATAATAGCAAAAATAAACAAATTAGCTTTAGCTCATGATCATATCTCACCTGAGATTATTAAAGAAAAAAACATTAAATTGGGTCTCCGAAATTCTGACGGTACAGGTGTAATTGTAGGGATTACTACCAAAGGCAGAGTTATCGGATATGAAATGGTCTCTGATGAAAAATCACCCGATATTAAAAGACCTAAACCTATCGAAGGGAAACTTTATTACTGCGGTTATGACGTTGATGATATAATTGATTTTAACGAGAAAAATAAAAGATTCGGTTTTGAAGAAGTGATTTATCTTCTATTGACTAATGTTCTTCCATGCAAGGAGGATCTTGAAAGTTTCAGTACAAGTCTTCATAAAAAATCAAAATTATCAACCGTTGAACGACGTATAATAATTGAAGAAGTTGAAAATTCAAATCAGATGTATGCACTTCATAGTGTTATATCGCATTTAAGCAGATGCGATAAGAATCCCGATTCAGTTGACGTTTCTATAGTGGGGGAACAGTGCATTAATATAATAGCTAAAGCTCCCGTTATTGTTGCGAATAATTATAGTGTCAGCAGATTCAGAAAAGGTGATGATTTAAGACTGTCCCGTTCAAGGGAGAATCTTTCTATTGCGGAAAACTTCCTTTTTATGCTTACAGGGGAGATGCCGGATAGGGAGGATGCGCTGATGTTTGATGCTTGTCTTATTATGCATGCTGAACATGGAGGCGGTAACAATTCAACCTTCACTGTCAGAACGGTCTCTTCGAGCGGTGCAAATACTTATATGGCAATTGCTGCAGGTGTGGCATCTCTTAGCGGGCAGTTCCATGGCGGAGCAAATGAATCTGTTATGTTTATGATGAAGCAGTTAAGAAAAGAGGTGAAAGACTGGACCAGTGAGAGTGAAGTCCGTAATTACCTGAATAGGGTACTTGATAAAAAAGCCGCGGATAAAAGCGGTAAAATTTATGGCCTTGGTCATGCAGTTTACACTCTTTCAGATCCGAGAACGAAAATATTAAAAAAGTATGCCAGGATACTTGCTAAAAAACATGATAGGATGGATCTTTTTAATCTTTTTGAAATAGTTGAAAAAATCGGTCCTGAACTATTGTATGAAAGAAAAGGCAACCGTACCTGTGTTAATGTCGATTTTTATTCAGGGCTTGTTTATAAATTACTTGGAATTCCTGAAGCATTATTTACTCCGATTTTTGCAATGGCAAGAGTTGCAGGCTGGTCTGCTCACAGACTTGAACAGCTTGTTCAAGGTAAAATAATAAGACCTGCGTATATTTCCCCTAATTATGAAATTCTGAAGTATAAAGATTTTGATGAAAGATAGACCGCTTATTAACTAAAATAAAAAATCCCCGCATTCGCGGGGACTTTTTATTTACAGGAAAGGAAAGGCGGGGCTGCCCCCGCTCTTTCAATTAACTCGGCATTGATGTGAAAACACCTCTTGGATCTACTTCTCTTCTTAGAATATCGATGATATCCTGAGTGGGAACTGAAGTGACAGGTATCTCTCCGGATGGCTTTAAAAGTTCAAACCCGCTTGCAAGCTGTGCAAGTTCAGGAGAAACACCGGGATGAAGTGAATTAATTCTCATTCTTTTGCTCTCAGGCTCAAAGTCGTATGTACCTGCAGATGTAATAACAGCTATTGGTCCGCCGCCTACAAGGCCGGCTTCTTTTCTGCTGTTTCCGCCTGTGAGGTATCCCGGCGAGGTAATGAAGTCAACATTCTTAACAAACTTCTGCGGGCTCTGCAAACCTACGAGAACAAGGGTTTTTGCAAGTGATGAGAGGTCATTGTTCCCGCCTGAGCCGGTGAGTCTGTTTTTATAGTTGTGAAAATCTCCGCCGATCATATGAGTATTAACATTACCGTACATATCTATCTGAGCATATCCGAGGAAAGCTTTGTCAACATAACCGTTGTAAAGCTGTCCGAAAGAGTATGCCATCTCCAGAATCATAGGTGATTTTCTCCATGTTGCAGGTCCTCCAACAGACCATGGCATAGCACCCGGCATCGGGTTCTGTGCTCCTGATTCATAAACCATCGTCATATTCGGTGCATGAGTTTTTTTCGCAAGTATTCCTGCAACCATGGGGAGTCCTGTTCCTATATATACGACCTCTCCATCTTTAATCTGCTGAGAGAGGACATAAGCAATCATTTCTAAGGGATTAGCTGGTCTTTGTTCAGTCATTTTATTACCTCCTAATATATCGCTTTGAATTGGTCTGTTGTATCATCAGGATTAGGATCATCCCTTGTCCATTCTTTATAATTGAAGTCAACACCTTCATCTTCATTATCATACTCTTCGGCTTTAGTTAATCTTCTTGAATTTGCCAGCCATTTTGAACCGCCAAGGAGTTTGTCAATGATGTCATACTGATCTTTACAATTGACGATGAATGTTTCATAAAACTCATCCATAGCGCCTTCTTTGTATGTCCAGTGTCTCATTGCTTTTTCCCATAGACGTCTTGGCCAGTAGTATAGACCGGGCATAGATCCCATAAGTGCGCCGTAGGGCATTTCTACAACTGCATCAACATAAACGAATGGAATTACAACGCCTTTGTTGTCGTTCCTGAATGCGCTTGGAGGAACAATTTCTTCAGCTGTAATTATTACTTTACGTGCGGCCGCTGCGATAGCAACGTCATTAACGATAGGACCATAGATTTTAGCATTACCGAATTTGTCTGCCTGGTGTACGTGAATAATTGTAACGTCAGGATAAAGTGCCGGGATAAATACACATGGATCCTTTTCAGCTTTAATAGGATTGTCAACCTGTCTTACAAATGGGTTGTACTTGATAATGTCAGAACCGAGAAGCTGCTTTGAATACAATCCCGGAACACCAAGCTGTGCAGCTTTGAATCCCTGTGCCATTGATCCATGACTCCATTCTGATAATACTTTTGTTTTTCCGTTTTTAGCGCATCTTGACATGTTGCGGTCTGTTCCTCTCATCTCAGCACCACAGTAAGACCAGTGTGTGTGAGTTACAGTTCCGAAAGGGATCATGTAGCTCTGGCTTGTTGCCGGTGATCCGATATTCTGCAGTCCCTTTATACCCTGACGGATAATTTCAAAGTATGCAGCAATCGGAGTTCTTACATAACTGAATCCTGTGTCTGTGAGAATGTCGCCATCTTTTACATATTCATTGATAGCTTCCTTGATAGAAATTCTTTTGTCCACAGCGGCGTGACTTTTTTTTGAATGAGCTTCCTTTGCTGATTCATAATCGAGCAGCTTGTCTAAAAGATGTGTCTCCTTCTCGTCAATTCGAAGATTGGCGAGCACCTCTTTGTTGTAAGTGAACTTTCCCATTACTTCCTCCTTCATACAGTATGGTAAGTATTGTGAGTATTTTTATTTTAATTTGAGTATTGAAAAGCTTCCGTCCAGACGTTTTTTATTATACAATACAGGTTTATTTAAGTAAATAATTTTTTTTATTTATTTAACAGTAATTTGATTATTTTTTA
>PGXT01000067.1:21756-45493 GCA_002839285.1 Spirochaetae bacterium HGW-Spirochaetae-5
CGGGTATGTATAATTAATTTACTATAATTGAATCATGTTAATGAAGGGTATTTTAATAAAAATTAGAGGTGTGAAAGGGCCAGAGCTTTAGTTAAAACTCAAATAAGTTTTAACTAAAGCTCTGGCCCTTTTTTTATATTAATTTAAAACTTTCAAGGCTGTCTTTTTTGCTCTGGCCCTTTTAATGAATAATACTATCCAATGTATAATGCTTTGGATGAAAAATCCGGATCACTTGTTGTATTCAACCCGAGTTTTCTCAATCCTGCTGCATCGCCGGGTGTTGGCATATGAGTTAGATGAATTTCGCATCCCGAGAGTTCTTTCAATTTTATCACAGCAGCTTCGGCGCTGGGATTAGCAGCTGCTCCTATTGCCAATGCTATCAGTGTCTCCTCAAGGTCAAGACTCACAGGGGTTCCTTTGAGTATATTCTCTTTGAAATTCATAAGAGATGTGAGTATAAAAGGAGGAAGCAGGTCAATATTCTGAGGTATGCCTGCCAGTTTTTTTGCGGCATTTAATACCAGTGCCGACGTCGCATGGAGGAGTGGGGAGTTATAACCTGTAACAATCTCCCCGCCCGGGAGCTCCATGGCCGCACCGCTGAATATACCTTTGTTCCCTTTTTCTTTAATCCTGGCTGTCTCAGCGGCATTTCTCGCATGCAGCACCACCGGTCTGTCCTCGGCTTTGAGTCCTGTATCTTTCATAAGCACTTCAACACGCTCAACGGTTTCCCTGTCACACAGGCCCATGGCATATTCGCATGAGTACCGGAAATATCTTCGTATTATCTCCTGATGAGATGCGTATCGTACCTTTTCATCATTTGTTATGGCAAAACCTGCTCTGTTTACACCCATATCAGTTGGTGATTTATAGTAAGAAGGTGCTTCTGTAATTTTTTCAAGTATTCTCTGTAGAAGAGGGAAAGCTTCTATATCACGATTGTAGTTTACAGCCTTTTCATTGAATGCTTCGAGATGAAAGTGGTCTATCATATTCACATCTTTAAGTTCGGCAGTTGCCGCTTCGTATGCTTCATTTACAGGATGTTTCAGGGGAAGATTCCATATGGGGAACGTTTCAAATTTCGAATAAGTTGCGTTTATACCCCGTTTATGCTCGTGATAAAGCTGCGACAGGCATGTTGCCAGTTTTCCGCTCCCTGGTCCGGGGCCTGTTACAACTATAATGGGACGTTCTGTTTCAATGTATTTGTTGGCTCCGTAACCCTCTTCACTTACGATAAGATCAACATCAGTAGGGTACCCCTTCGTGAACTTGTGAGTGTACACTTTTACTCCTCTTCTTTCAAGTTTGTTCAGAAAAGCCTGTGCCCCCGGTTGTTCGGCATATCTTGTTATGACTACTGCTCCAACGTGAATGCCCCAGGACCTGAAATCATCGATAGTTTTTAATGTATCGACATCGTATGTAATACCGAAATCTGCTCTGACCTTTTTACGCTCAATATCTATAGCGCATATGCACATTATAACTTCAACAGAATCCTTCATTCCGGAGAGAAGCTGCATTTTTACATTGGGGTCAAAACCGGGAAGAACACGTGCAGCATGAAAATCGTAAAGTATTTTGCCTCCGAACTCCAGATATAGTTTGTCAAATCTTGAGTCACGGACACGTCCGAGTATTGCTTCGGTCTGCTCTTTAAGGTATAGTGCGTTATCAAAACCGGGCTGGTTCATCAGGTACTCCTTATTCATTCAGAAGGATTATATTATTTTAAGATTTTGTCTTTTAACTCTGTTTTTTGTCAAGCAGTTGTAATTTAAAAAATCATATGAATTACGATTACGATTGGGTCTGCCCCTTAATCAAAGGTTGGGGGTGGGTTTCGGGTCTGCCCCTTTGATCAAACTAAAGTCATAATTTGGTGTCAGACCATTGCTTGTTTGTACAATATGCAGGGAGGGGGAGAGGGATTGGAGCGGGTCTGGCACAATTCCGGAATTCGGCTGTATTATTACTTTTTTTATCAAAATGAAAAATTTTTTTATTTTTCGTCTTCGCTGAACGTATTCATAATAAAGAAGCGGAGAATAACTATGCCGAGAAAATTAAGAACTACAGGTCAGGGATTTATGGGAAAAAATATTTCATAGAATCGGTACTGATGTGTCAGGAAAAGTACGAGTTTGAACTTGTTGCTGCAGAAATTGTAGCTAACCACATACATCTTGTAATAAGAACTAAAGAAGATAAAGAGACTATTTCTCTCATAATGCAGTACATTAAATCAAGAATCGCTGAGAAGTATAACCGGGCGATGCAGACAAGCGGTTCGTTCTGGAACGAACGTTTTGAATCAAGGATAATTGAGGAGTCTGAAAATCCCGAGGAGTATCTGCTCTGGCTGTTGTGGTATATCGGATTTAATCCTGTGAGAAAAGGATTAAGCCGTGATCCGAGAAATAATGATATTGGCTTCATAAACTGTTATCTGGACGAAAATTATGAAGCAACGGTAAAAATTACGCTACACAAATATTTTTTAAAACTTGGTTCTGATTTTGCCACGTGCGTCCAAAAGTTTCTTTTTTTTGAGGATGCCTATAGGAAGAGGATTGCTGTAATTTTTTAAAATTGATGGGTTTATAAAAAATTAGATTTGAAAAGTGTCAGACCCGATTTCTTCCGATTCTTGTCATATAAGAATTTTTATTGAACATTCTTCAAGAATTGTACTTGCTTTTTTAAATTCTATTGAAGATTATTCATTATTTTGACATATTGATTTTTAACAGCTTGGAGAACAATCCGGCCTGTATTTGTTATATCTAAGTTTATTATATATTCATAAAACAATCTTAAAAATTCAATAGTTTTACAGAAAGTAATTATCCGGAGGTCTAAGTGTTTAATTTATCAGAAGTCATTTCAGGATTTAACAAACAAAAAAAAAATCAAGGTCTATTTAAACCTATTGTATTCTTACTTATGTCAGCAATACTTCTTTCATGTTCTGCCGGAGGATCCCTGGCAGTGAAAAATCTTCAGGATACCGAGGCAGGTCCGATAAAACTTGTATCGGATAAGTCCTTTATCGATATCGTAGATACAGCATCCGGTAGATCTTATATAAAATTCCCAATTGATAAGCCGTTTTTAACTGCAGCTGTGTCAATTGATACTGCTTCCTATAGAATGGCTTCATTTAAATTCAAAGAGGATATTCAGTCGGAGTGTAAGGGCCAGAGCATTGATTCAATTTCATCTGTCGGGAACTCCATCATCATCAAAGGTGAGCTATCCGGAGAGAACTGCAGCACGGGTTATGAACTCATACTCAGGCAGGATACAGAATTATCTCTGAATTTTGAGGTTAAACTGAGTAAACCTGAATTTAACAGGATTAAGCTCCTTTACGGTTCAACCAAAGATGAGCAGTTTTTCGGTTTTGGAACTCAGTACAGTCATTTTAATTTAAAAGGTAAGAAACTCTTCATCTTCACAGAAGAGCAGGGGATTGGTCGGGGTGACCAGCCGATTACTTTTCTTGCAGATATAACTAACGGAGCAGGAGGAAACGAGTTTACATCTTATTCTTCAATCCCTCACTATATTACTTCTCTAAACCGTTCGGTGTTTTTTGAGAACACATCCTACTCAAAGTTCGATCTTTCTGACGAGAATGAGGTATCTGTTGAGTTCAGAGAAAATAATCTTAAAGGTACAATCTGGTTAGGGTCTGGCCCCCTTGATCTTATCGAAAAATATACTCTCAAAACCGGACGTTTCCCTGTCCTGCCGGAATGGGCATATGGAACATGGCTTGGTCTGCAGGGCGGGGCAGAGAAGGTTAAACGTGTTGTGAAAGATGCAAAAGCCGCTGGCAACCCTGTAACTGCAATATGGATTCAGGACTGGGTGGGTAAGCGGACTACAAACTTCGGCGACCAGCTTAAGTGGAGATGGTACGCTCAGGAGAAGTCCGAGTTTACCGACAGTAAGGGCAATCCGGAACCGTCATACCCCGATTTTAAAAATTTCTGTGCAGATATGAACAGAGACGGAATCAAAGTTCTGGGGTACATTAACCCGTTCCTTGCAGATACTAATCCCAAAGTTAAAGGCGATACATTTACAAATCCCATGCTTGCCGAAGCAAAGGTGAAGGGCTACCTGATAAAAAATGCACAGGGTGAAGATTATTTGATCACAACTGCGGGTTTCCCTGCGTATCTCATAGATATAACAAATCCGGCGGCCGTGAAATGGATAAAGAATATTATAAGAAAAAATATGATAGATCAGGGCCTCTCAGGCTGGATGGCTGATTTCGGCGAGTGGCTCCCTTATGATGCCGTAATGTTTGATAAGAGCGATCCGAAACTGTATCATAATGTTTATCCCGTGGACTGGGCGCGCATCAACCGCGAAGCGATCGCCGAAGCTGGAAAAGAAGGGGAGATAGTCTTCTTTTCAAGAGCCGGTTTCAGTTACTCAAATAAGTATTCAACTGCTTTCTGGCTGGGGGATCAGATGGTTACTTTTGGAACAGATGACGGTCTCCCTTCTACAATTGTCGGGCTTATGTCTTCCGGCGTCAGCGGTCTTTCGGTCAATCACAGCGATGTTGGAGGATACACCGGTATCAAGGCTCTCCCCGCATGGATCTCTCCTTATGACAGAACCAGGGAGTTGACAGAGAGATGGGCCGAAGCAAATGCATTCACAGCAATTTTTAGAACGCATGAAGGGAACATTCCGGGAAGATTTCACCAGGTTTATAACGATGCTGACTCCATAAAAAGTTTTGCTTTAATGGGGAGAGTCCATTATGCTCTGAAAGATTACATCGCCTTTCTATCGAAAGAAGCTGCGGAGAAGGGGTACCCCATAGTCAGACACCCATATCTGAATTTCCCATTAGACCGCAATACTTATGACTTGAAATACCAGTTTATGCTCGGAGAGGATATGCTTATTCTCCCCGTGGTTGAAAAAGGGGAAGATGAAGTTAAGGGGTATTTTCCCGCGGGTTCATGGAAACATGTTTTTACAGGTGAAATTGTCGAAGGGGAGAAATTTCATACAGTGAAAGCTCCTATCGGCAGACCTGCTGCTTATGTGAAAACAGGGGGCAAATGGTCCGACAGGATCTACACTGCAATACAGAATTCATTGAAATGACGGTTTTTTGTTTAGTTGGAGGTGCTTGGAGATGCCAGACTCTCTGAAGCGAATTGCACAGTTTCTTGTGCCAGACCCTTTGTAATGAATTTGGACTATGTTATATAACGGCGGATTTGTCCTGATTGAATATTGTAATTGTAAATCAGTAAAAAAAAATCGTTGAAAGATAAACAAAGAGAAGAGGGGTAACCCTCTTCTCTTTGTTTATCAGCAGGCTTTGGCCCCTAAATTTGTACAATTTAGGGTCTGGCACTCTATTCTATTCGGGACTTAACCGGGTCTGGCACCAATTCTCCGCTGCTACGCCATTCAACATCTTTTTCGGGTCTGGCACCTGATCTGTGATCTGCAAAAAAAAGAGGCTTTACCCCATCATTTATTATTTTTTTCTTGCATATAGTTTAAAATTATATATTGTCTTTACCATGAGTTTAATGAAACCTCTTAAAGGACTTATCGATGTGGTCACTTCTCTGCCGAGGGGGGGATATCTTGTCGATTCTCCTGCGGGATATATACAGTTCGGGGCTCCCCCTGAAACTATTAAAGATACTATTCTCCTTCCGGGCGGTGTTCCGCTTATATTCGTGCTTCCTGAAAAATTTTTCAACTGGATTAAAGGGATCAGCGTTGCCGAGCTGGAGTTCCCCATTTATTACAACTATTTTATAAAAAAGAATAAAACCCGGATAGTCTGCAATGCCGAACAGGCAGAGAAAATAAAAACTGTAATACTAGAATCACTCTTTGGCCCGCGTTTCATTGACAGCTCCGGTCCCGATGGTTATTACAGCAATATAAAGCGGGAGATCGAATTTTTCCGGATTATGAAATTTGACGATGTTGTTGAGTTCTGTATTTTTAAGGATGACCGCGCTGTAATTGATGATGTTACCATCAGCATCGATTCAAATAATCATTTTGAAGTTTATTATGATAAAAAAATACTGGCTCATATTCCCGGGATAATTGAATATAAACCTAAATATCTTGTGGGCGAGAGGTTATCCGAGCCCTTCAATCCTCCGCTTTTCGGTATGACATGTCTTGGTCCAAGCAGCGGTTTCGATCCCTATGAAAATACATCGGGATTTATTCTGTGGCTTAATCATAATGGAGTAATGATTGACCCTCCTGTAAATTCAACTGAATGGCTTCTGGATTCGAATGTCAGTCCGAAAGTTATAGACTCAATCATTCTAACGCATTGCCACGCCGATCACGATGCCGGTACCTTCCAGAAGATTCTTGAGGAAGAGAAGGTTACTATTTATACCACGCGCCCTATCATGATGAGTTTTCTGAAAAAGTATTCAGCTCTGACTGATGTATCTGAAGAGTACCTTATGCGGCTATTTGTTTTTCATCCGGTCGAGACAGATGCTCCACTCTTTATCCATGGCGCAAGATTTAATGTGAATTATGCGCTTCATTCAATTCCCACAATCGGTTTTCGTGTTCAGTTCCAGAATAAGTCCCTTGTTTATTCATCTGATCATAATAACAATCCGGTAATTCACAAAGAACTTTTTGATAAAGGGGTAATCGACGCTCGGCGTTACCACGATCTTACGCATTTCCCATGGCATTCTGATATAATTTTTCATGAATCGGGGATGACCCCTCTCCATACACCTGTTGAAATTCTTACTTCTCTGCCTGAGGAGATTCAGAAAAAAATTTATATTTATCATACTCCCAAAAGTGAAATCCCTGCAGATGCGCTGCTTAACCTGTCGAAATTCGGCATTGAAAATACACTTGTTTTTGATGTTGATGCTCCTCCATTTGAAGCAACATATCAGATCCTGAGTCTTTTGAATCATATTGATCTTTTTAAAAATATTTCAATTTCTAAAGCTCAGCAGTTTATAAGCATGGTAGAGCAGAAGCATTTCAAAAAAGGGGATGTTATTATAAAGAAGGGAACTCCCGGTGATTCATTTTTTATTATTTATAACGGGACTGTTTCTATTCAGAGTGAAGATAAAAAATTTGTTAAACATTTCGGGACATACGATTATTTCGGTGAGGCTGCAATTTTAAGAGAGGAGAACAGGTCGGCGGATGTTATCGCAGAGACTGATGTTATACTTTATTCTATAGAGAAAGATAAATTCAAAAATTTTGTCACTAATACAGATTACATTACATCTCTGGAGAAACTTATAAATATCCGGGATGACAGCACATGGAGTCTTCTGTCATCAAGCAGATTCCTTAAATTTTTTACTCCTACCCAGCGGGCGCTCTTTGAATCACTTCTTGTCTCTGCTGAATTTCCGGATAATGGCGTGCTGATAAAAGAGGGGGGAAAGATAAAGAATGTTTTTCTGATCCGTGAAGGGACAATCATTGTAAGTAAAGATGATGAAAGTGTTGCAATACTTCAGAATGGCGATCTCATAGGGCAGGCAGCCAATCTTTACGAGGGGAGTGTTTCAGATTATACTTTCTCTTATAATGGAGCAGTACAGGTTTATACTATCGATGGGAAAGAGTTTAGAGATTTTCTTATCAACAATCCCGGCCTTATTATGAAACTCGATTACGTCTTCGAACAGTATCTGTTTTTTAAAGCCTGATAAGTTGCCAGAATTAATTCTTGATTTTTCTGAAGTTAAAATGCTGTATTAGCCCTGTTGATGAAAGCTTTAGAGTATTTAATTTATACTGGCAAAATGAAAATTATATTCTGCAATAATTCTTAAAATTGATATAAATTTTGTGCAATATATGTTCAATGGAATATAAAAAAGAAACACCGAACTTCGGTGTCCGGTGTATTTTGGTTTGTTTGTCTGTATCTTCTGATTTAATCAGGACTTATTCTTTCAGATCTGCCCAGGGCGGGAATTGAACCCGCACGACCGCAAGGATCAAGGGATTTTAAGTCCCTTGTGTCTACCAAGTTCCACCACCTGACCTGCCCCTTACCACTTGGGTACGACGCCAAAGTGTGATTCCATATATTTCTATGCCAAAGAGCTGTCAAGATTAAAAATTTTTTTTTTCAGATAGAGGATCTTCAGCCCGGATTGGATTTTTTAGAAGATAAGATTATTTTTTGTGGGGGCGAATTGTTATTCGCCCTTATATTTTTTTGATGATGATGCCGGTGCTCTGGCCCTCTTTATTATGACTATGCCGTGGTTATATTTTTCTGCTGGTGTTTAAAAATCTGATAGCTTCTGCCACTCCATGTTCAAAACCTTCCAGTATTTTTTCAGAGTCCCTTGTCAGCCGGTCTACTTCAAATTCAGCTGGAGGGTATATAACTTTAATCTCCTGGTAATCGTTCTCCAGTTCGTCCAGTATACTATTGTACATGAGATAACGGTTGTTCAGAGAATCAACCAGGTGCCGGTACCGCTCTTCGTTGTAGTATGATTCGTAAAGAGCTTTTATCCAGAATGACTCCTCTTTTTTCCGATAACCTTTAGGTCGGGTTACAATAACCAGTATATCCTCTTTTTTGAAGCCGAGTTCCAGAGCTTTTTTGTAAGGAATCGGATCAAGGTGACCGCCATCGAGAAGGTGAAAATTCTTATATTCAACAAATCCTTTATATAAAAAGGGGATAGCAGCGGTAGCTTTTAACGATTTATGGATATCATCTTTTCGTGAATTAAGATATACAGTATATGGTTTTTTGTTGTCAGGACAGTCTGTGGCTGTGATCAGGATCGGTGGACTATACTTAAGCTGTGAGGTGTCAATGGGCTCTGGCCCCAGTATAATAGTATTAACCATCCAGTCAAGATCGAGAACATGATTTTCTTTGCTGAAGATGTTGGTAAAACGTATAAATTTTCCGGTGAGAAGCTTGGTAAAGTATGCGTCTCGGGCAAGATGTATCTGCCGCGTAATGTAAGCTGTGCCGGTAAGAGCTCCTGCTGATGATCCTATTAGAAGTTTCCAGGGGAAATATCCTCTGTCTGAAAAGGCCTGGAGGACTCCGGTGAGAAATATCCCTCTCATGCCGCCCCCTTCCAGAATGAGAACTTTCTTCTTCGGAAAATTTTGAGTCTGCTTTCTTTGAAAAATGAGCTTTTTTAGCCTTAGAATCGGTGTCATATATTTTACCTTTAATGTTCTTTGTAATATGTACCGGTAATTATTGCTGGTATAATTTTTTGTGTAAAAACCAGAAATTATATATCCCCGCCGCCTTCGGCGGCGGGGATAATGGAGTTTTTTTAATTTTAAAAAAGTTCAGGAATAAATACTGAATATATGCAAAAATTTATGAAGTTGCCCAGTGTAAAATGCTTCTTCCAGTGAAGGCTGTAATCTATGAATTCTCTGTTTTGCTGAATGACTTTATTCTAAAAGATAGTTTGCAGAAACTCGGAAATCAGGTGATATGCACGGTTTGTCGGATCGATATTTTTTGGCGCAAGTGATACAGATGCGGCTGTTCCTCCGGTAACTGCTGTAGCTGATGTACGCTGTATCCCTGCGGAATAAAGCTTTTTTTCAGAGATATCGATGAGATACATTGAATGCTTTTCTCCGCCGACTCCGTAAGGTGCAGGTATTGATACCATGGTTTTCATCTCTTTAGGGAATGCGGAATTAGAAATTCCAACAGTGATTATGTTCGGTACTTTATATCTCATCCACTTCGGTTTTGAGAAACGGGAATTCACCATAATGCGCGCTGTATTGTGCAGATTGGAAAATGCTTCAGTACTTTTCAGATCTGATTCATCAAGATTATAGATGAAAAAATGGTCTTCGAAAGGGAACAGTTTCCACAGTGAATGACCTTCTCTGAAACCGTAAAGATCGACGGTGATATTTCCCGGATCAATTATTTTTGATTTTTCAATTCGGAATCCTTTTTCTTCCAGGAATTTACCTGCTGATATAATAATATTTGAAAACACTTTTTATTACCCTCATAGATTATTTTTGCTATTCATCTGGGTAGCAGATTATTCCAGGGGGTGCCTATGTGAATCGCTGTGACACTGAAAATAAACCGCTGCTATTAACTGGTTGTTTAAATATAATATAACTATTGCCTCTGCAAGTATGTATCAAAATTATATTCCGGTAAAGCTTTTTTTATAACAATTTATCTGCCGAATTTATTAATGCCCGGCACCGATGAATTCTCATTAAAACTTTCCAAAATCACTAACTGTAAATATCAGAACATGTTATCTCCCCCCAAAATCCCTGATTTCATCACCTAAAAAAGATTGACACCTGCACGAAATCTAAGTGATTGTCTAATTACTTACTGTATCATAAAATTCTCCGTTTCATATAGACGTAACTCAGAATGGACTAAAATAACAGTAATATAAACTCCATGAATCAAACTTTTTCCCTGCGAAGGCGGGTGCAGAAAGGATTATGAGAGTTGTATGCAGAATATAATAATAAAAGAGAGATGGTATAATGCTTCAGGTAAATAATTTATCACTGCTGTTTGGAAAGAGAGTTCTTTTCAAGGATGTGAATATCAAGTTCAGACCGGGTAACTGTTATGGACTTATTGGTGCGAATGGTGCGGGGAAATCGACTTTTTTGAAGATTCTCTCCGGTGAAATTGAACAGACTGCCGGGGATGTGCAGGTTGACAAGCATGAAAGAATTGCGATTCTTAGTCAGGATCAGTATGCCTTTGATGAATTTGATGTTATAAATACGGTAATCATGGGGCACAAGGAACTATTTGATGTCCTCAATGAAAGAACCGAGATATACGCCAAGGATGATTTCTCCGACGAGGATGGTATCCGCGCTTCTGAGCTTGAGGAACTTGTGGAGAGGTTTAACGGTTACGATGCGGAGAGTGATGCTGCCGTGCTTTTAAAAGGGCTTGGGATTGATGATTCACTTCACAATAAAAAGATGAAAGAGCTTGAGGGGGGAGAGAAGGTTAAGGTACTTCTTGCGCAGGCGCTCTTCGGTAATCCCGATATTCTTCTTCTTGATGAGCCGACTAACCATCTTGACATCGAGTCGATTACATGGCTTGAAGACTATCTGATGAACTTCAAGAATACGGTTATTGTCGTGAGTCACGACAGACACTTTTTAAATAATGTGTGCACTCACATTGCTGATATAGATTATCAGAAGATTCAGATTTTTGTCGGTAACTATGAGTTCTGGGTTCAGGCGAGTGATCTTGCCATGCAGCAGAAGCGCGATGAGAACAAGAAAGTTGAAGACAAAAGAAAAGAGCTTAAATCTTTCATTGAGAGATTCAGCTCCAACGCATCTAAAGCACGCCAGGCCACATCACGTAAGAAGCTTCTTGAAAAGCTTACACTTGAAGATATTAAGCCTTCATCAAGAAAGTACCCTTTTATCGAGTTTAAAGCTGAACGTGAATGCGGCAAGATTATTCTTGAAGTTGAGAACCTGAACAAGACTATAGACGGAGTTCAGGTTATTAAAGATCTCTCGTTCAGAGTGGAGAATGGCGATAAAATCGTTTTTCTTGCATGGAGTCATGTTGTGCAGACAACTCTCTTTCAGATACTTACCGGAGAGCTTAAGCAGGATTCAGGTACATTCAGGTGGGGCGAGACTATCTCTACTTCATACTTTCCGAAAGAGAACAGTTCGTACTTCGAAGGTGACCAATCTGTTCTGCAGTGGATTAGGCAGTTTACCGACAGCAAGGATGAATCTTATGCGAGAGGTTTCCTGGGACGGATGCTTTTTACAGGTGAGGAATCTCTTAAGAGTGTTAAGGTTCTTTCCGGAGGTGAGAAAGTACGCTGTATGATTTCACGGATGATGCTTTCCGGTTCAAACACAATTATACTCGATGAGCCGACTAACCACCTTGACCTTGAAGCAATTACTTCGTTGAATAATGCGCTGATAAAGTTTCCTGAGGTTGTTCTCTTTACATCTCATGACTTTGAGTTTGTTGAGACCGTTGCTAATAGAATTATTGAAATAACTCCGGAAGGAATTATCGACAGACGCACCAATTTTGAGGAGTATCTTGCCAATGATGATATTAAAGCTATCCGTGACAAATTTTATCACGGTCACAAAAGGCTGGCATTGTAGTAATATATGGCATTAATAAATTTTCAGGATGTATCGCTTTCATTCGGCGGTCCGAATCTTCTTAATGGTCTTAATCTTCAGATTCATGAAGGTGAGAAGATCTCTCTTTTAGGGAGAAACGGGGCTGGTAAATCAACTATGATGAAGGTGATCCACGGACTGGTGGAGCCCGATTCTGGGAAGATTTTCCGTATCAAAGACCTCCGTACTTCAATACTTCAGCAGGATGTTCCCGATGGAATTAAAGGAAAAGTTTACGCCGTTCTTGCCCAGGGTATAATTGATTCAGAGGGTGAAGTGCACCATGATCATCTTGAACAGAAACATATAAGACAGATAGAGAGAGTTATCTCTCTCATGTCTCTCGATCCCGAGCCGGAGTTTGAAACTCTATCTGCCGGGATGAAACGCCGTGTTCTTCTTGGACAGGCCCTTGTAAATGATCCCGATATTCTTCTTCTCGATGAGCCGACCAACCACCTTGACATAGATTCGATCAAATGGCTTGAGGAATTTCTTGTCCGCTATGAGAAGACTGTATTCTTTGTAACTCACGACAGGGCTTTTCTGCAGAAGGTTGCAAAGAGGATTCTTGAAATCGACAGGGGAAATATCTTCGACTGGAACTGCGATTATCAGACATTTCTAAAGAGGAAAGAGGCCTGGCTCGAATCCGAGGAGACTCAGAACGCGCTCTTTGACAAGAAGCTGGCTCAGGAGGAGATCTGGATCCGTAAAGGGATTAAGGCGAGACGTACACGGAACGAAGGGCGTGTCCGTGCACTTAAGGCGATGCGCAACGAACGGAGCAAACGTCTCGAGCAGCAGGGCACTGTCAAGATCGACATGATCCAGAGCGAGCGGTCGGGTAAACTTGTAATTGAAGCAGAAAATATTACATTCGGATATAATGATAACCTGATAGTAAAGAATTTCTCCACCACAATCATGCGCGGCGATAAGGTCGGTTTCATCGGCCCCAACGGATGCGGCAAGAGTACAATGATTAAACTTTTACTGAAGCAGTTTGAGGTAACTTCAGGTAAAGTGAAGCATGGGACAAAGCTTGAGGTTGCATACTTCGACCAGCTGAGGGACCAGCTTGATGACAGTAAAACCATCAGACAGAATGTAACAGACGGAAATGAAATTATTGAATTCAACGGAAAGAGCAAACATGTCATTGGCCACCTGCAGGATTTTCTTTTTACTCCGGACAGGGCTGATGAAAAAGTGGGGATACTTTCGGGCGGAGAGAAGAACAGGCTTATGCTTGCTAAACTTTTTGCAAAACCGTTTAATCTGCTTATTATGGATGAGCCGACAAACGACCTTGACCTTGAGACGGTTGAACTTCTCGAAGAACTCCTCATTGAGTATGAAGGCACACTTCTTGTTGTAAGTCATGACCGTGAGTTTCTGAATAATGTTGTAACAAGCACAATTGCTTTTGAGGGGAACGGTTCTGTTAAGGAGTACGCCGGCGGCTACGATGACTGGCTAAGGCAGAGAACTGTCGTCAAAGAGTTTAAAGACAAACCTCTGCAGCGGGAGAAGAAACCGGCTGAAAAGACGAAGATGTCTTTTAAAGAGAAGAAAGAGTTTGAAACTATTCATGATGTTATAGAGGCAAAAGAGAAGAGAAAAGAGGAACTGGTTGCACTGATCCACGACCCCGAATTTTACCAGCAGCAGTCACACAGAGCCGCTGAAGTAAACCGCGAGATTGAAACTCTTGATGCAGAACTGGAATCGCTCTTTGAAAGATGGCTGGAGCTTGAAGAGAAGATGAAGAACGAGAAGTAGTTACCACATTGTCCTGTAATGATTCTTATAAATAATCTTTCAGCAATAAACCTGAAATCCCCCCTGTTTTGCTCTGCTTAACAATACCTCTTTGATGAACTGACTTGTACCCACATCTTTATGTGAGGCACATATCATCCGGAGAAGGCCCCCTAAATCCCCCGGAGGGGGACTTTGAAATACTATTAAGTAATTATTGGTATTAAATAATCTTTATTTAAAAAATTATAATCTAAATTGTTAAGTAAGATGTACTATAATGCTTAAATGTTTATTTATATGAAAGACTTTAAGTCCCCCTCCGGGGGATTTAGGGGGCTGTTGAGAAGTGGGTACAAGTCAGTTTGATAAAGGGGGTTATTCAATTCCGGAAGTTTAAACCCTCTTTATCAAAGAGGGTGGCCGCCAGGCCGGGAGATTTGAATGATTTAAAAAACTTTCAGTTTGCTTCTAAACATCTGGTTTTATATAAATAACTATTTAATGAAAATCATCCTTTCAAAACACCAGTGTTGTAAAAGACTCTATAATAAACAATTAAGTATATAAACACCCGCTTCTGTCTGCATAAATATTTTAAAACGGATTAAATATATCTTTTATCTCATTTTTTTGTTGTAAATTCTTTTTTAAACTTTATTTTTATAATAAGTAAGGGTGTATTTTTTTCAACTGAATCCTCATACGTCATATGGCGTAGAACGGCAGAGACAGATACCCGCGCATAACACCTGCAATGTGACGTACAGGAAACCCCTACCTGAAATATTCTTGAATTTAGCAGATTTCAAAAGTGATTGCCTTGTAAATAAAAAGGGGATTTCCAGTGAATAAAATAAAACAGAAAACAATTCTGCTTGTTGAAGATGAAGTGATTATAGCAATGCTTGAAATAAAGCAGCTGAAGAGAGAGGGGTATAAAGTAATTCATACAACAACCGGTGAAAAAGCTGTAATTATTGCCTGTTGTGAAGATGAATGTATTGACCTGATTCTTATGGATATTGACCTCGGTTCAGGAATGGATGGAACCGATGCTGCAATGGAAATTCTTAAACAGAAAAATATACCTGTACTATTTGTATCATCTCATATTGAAAAAGATATAGTTTCAAAAACAGAAAATATCACCTCATACGGCTACGTTGTAAAAAATTCCAGTTTTACAGTTCTCGATGCTTCGATTAAAATGGCATTTAAACTTTTTGATGCAAAACAGAAACTGCAGAATCAGATTGATGAGATCAATGATCTTTATAATAATGCCCCCTGCGGTTATCATTCAATAAGTCCCGAGGGGATAGTCATCTCCATTAATGATACCGAACTTAAATGGCTTGGATATAGCCGTAATGAAATACTCGGGAAAAAAATATCGGAATTTATGACTGCCGACGGGCTGAAGGTTTATCAGGAAATTCTTCCTGCATTTAAAGAAACAGGTTTTATTAATAATCTTGAATTAAGCTATCTAAGGAAGGATGGTACTGTGCTGTCGGTTCTTTTTACAGGGAATGCAATTTTTGATGATAATGGGAATTATCTCATGAGCCGTTCAACAATTACCGACAATACAGAACGGCTGCAGGCGGATTATATTCTGAGGAAATCCCGCCATGAACTTGAGGTTCACCGGATAGAACTGGAGATGCAGAATGAGGAGCTCCGCCTGGTCCGGGATTTATCTGAAGCTGCTGCTGACAAATACTCCACTCTATATGAGTTATCGCCGGTAGGATATTTTACTCTTGATCGGGATGGTACAATTGTTGAACTGAATCTTAGCGGAGCATCTCTTCTCGGGAAAGAACGCTCAGTACTAACGGGAACAAATTTTAAATTTTTTGTTCCCGAGGCTAACCGTTCCGATTTTTCCATGTTTATAGATAGAATATTTGCGAACGAATCGGGCATATCCTGTGATCTTACCATGGAGAATTCAAATGGCGATCCTTTGTTTGTGCATATTAAAGGATTAATTTCAGGAGATGAACAGAGGTGCTTTATAATTGCTTTTGATATTACAAAGCTGAAAATGGCTTATGAAAAGATTAAAACTTTAGAAAGTCTTAAAATTAAAAATAATGAAATACTTTAATATACGTGCAGTAATTATAAGTGGTGATTATAAAATCGTTCGCTTGATTCAGAAGTTAGCGGCGCAGTTTTGTTAGGCTCAACACTTGTTTACGGATTATTCTCCTGCCGTCTCCGGCGGCGGGAGAATAATCCATATTGTCTCTTGAGTTTTATGGAGAGTTTATGAAAGATGAAGAGAAAAAATCAGAAAAAGCTGTAAAAAAGAAAAGTGTGAACCGTGATAAAGCATCCGCAGTAGCCAGAGAGTTCAATAATGACGATGAAATATTCCCAATCGTCGGTATTGGTGCATCTGCCGGCGGTCTTGAAGCTATAGAACAATTTTTCAGCAATGTCCCTGATGACTGCGGTATGGCATTTGTTGTAATACGGTTTATGCCGCCACGGACCGTTTGAAAGTGGAACCGAATTCAGTGTATGTTATACCAGCAAATACAAGCATGTCGATATTACACCGCACTCTGTACCTGTTTCAACCGCTGGAATCAAGAGGTTTAAGACTCCCCATAGATTTCTTTTTTGTATCACTTTCGGATGATCTTCGGGATAAAAGTATTGGAATAATACTTTCCGGAATGGGATCGGACGGAAGTGCTGGTGTACGTGCTATTAAAGAACAATCGGGGCTGGTGCTGGTGCAGGACCCGTCAGCATCAAAGTATGACAGCATGCCATGCAGTGCTATCAATTCCGTAACTGCTGATTTTATTGCACCTGCTGAGGAACTATCGAAAAAGCTTATTTCTTTTCTTCAAAACAAACCTGTAATTAAATCAGAAGATGAACTCCCCGTTAAGGATAAGAGTGCACTTGAGAAAATAGTAATACTTCTGCGTATGCAAACCGGTAATGATTTTTCACAGTATAAAAATAATACATTATACCGGCGCATCGAACGCCGTATGGGTGTACATCAGATAGACAGAATTTCTAATTATGAGATCTTTTTACAGAACAATCCGAAAGAAATAGAAATTCTATTTAAAGAGCTATTGATCGGTGTTACTAATTTTTTCAGGGACAGTCATGTCTGGGATTATCTGAAAAATGATATATTTCCGGATCAGTTTGTACACTTTCCCGATGGCTATACATTCCGAGCCTGGATTCCCGGCTGCTCAACCGGTGAAGAGGCTTACAGTCTGGCAATGATTTTAAAAGAGACAATTGATGAAATGAAGATCCGGAAGAATATAACAATACAGATTTTTGCCACTGATATAGATCAGGATGCAATTGAAAAAGCAAGGAGAGGTCATTATTCCGATTCCATTATAGCAGATGTAAGCGAGGAGAGGCTTGCGCGATTTTTTGTAAAAACAGAAGATGGTTACAACGTTAATACTGAAATAAGAGAGTCTGTAATATTTGCTCCGCAGAATGTTATTAAAGATCCGCCATTTACAAAACTCGATTTTCTTTCATGCCGGAATATGCTTATTTATCTGGATGCGAAACTGCAGGTTAAACTGCTTGCCATGTTTCAGTTTTGCCTTAATTCAATGGGTGTGCTTATGCTGGGACTTTCAGAGACTCCAGGTACACAGGTTTCACTTTTCACTTCTGTAAACACCAAACTCAGGATTTACAGGCGACCCGTCTATGTTAAATCGAGGAAGGCGAAAGACCGTAATATCCCGTCATTTCATGAAACCCACGACAAGTATCAGAAAAATAATAACTATGAAATTGCCGATAATATTGAAACTGCTGCAGATCAGCTGCTTCTTCAGAGTTTTGCTCCACCTGCTGTTATGACAAATGAAAAAGGGGATATAATATATATAACCGGGCGGACAGGGGATTATCTTGAACCAGCATCGGGAAAAGCATGCATGAATATTTTTACGATGTCCCGTAAAGGACTCCGTTCTGAGCTTTCAAATCTGTATAACAAGGCTATGGTTTCACATGAAAAAATTACATCGCGTAATATAAAAGTTGGTACGAACGGGTATTCTCATCTGGTTGATGTTGCTGTACAGAAAATAGAAAATCCGGAACTGCTGCGCGGCATGTATATGGTTGTATTCACCAGTGTTCCTTCTGACCGGTTCCATCAGGAAAATGTAAAAATTAATACTGCATCAGACGATTCAGATATGGAAAATATCAGATCAGAGTTGGATCAGGCAAGAGATGATTTAAGACATGCGCTTGAAGAGATGCAGGCATCTAAGGGCGAACTCAATTCTATAAATGAAGAGATGCAGGTGGCTAATGAAGAGCTTACAACCTCGCAGGAGGAGATGCAGAGCCTTAACGAGGAACTGCAGACTGTAAATATTGAGCTTCAGTGTAAGCTTGATGATTATGCACGTATAAATAACGATTTAAAAAACCTGCTGGACAGCACTGAAATTGCAACACTGTTCATAGACAAAAACCTCAACATCCGCAGATTTACAAAAGAGGCAACGGAAATTTTTAAGCTTATCCCGGCAGATCTGGGTCGTCCCTTTACCGATATTGTTACCGAACTCGATTATCCCGGAATTGCAGATGATGCGATGTCAGTGCTTAGGACTCTTATGTCTAATGAAAAAATAGTGGCGACTCATGATGATCGATGGTTCTCAGTGCGGATTATTCCATACAGGACTGTTGATGACCGGATAGACGGTCTGGTAATTACTTTCAATGATATAACTCTGACGAAGAATCTTGAACTGGCTCTGAGAAATACGAACGAGGAGATGCAGGTTGTAAACAGGCTGGTTGAAGCGACAAATGAGGATCTGAAAAATACTGAACGTCAGTACCGTCTTCTATTTGAAAATATGACCACTATATTTATACTTCATGAAATGATTTATGATGAACATGGTAATGCCGTTGATTACCGTTATCTTGCTGCGAATCCTGCATTCGAAAAGTCCACAGGTATACCTGTATCATCGATAATAGGTAAAACTGCCAAAGAGATTTTCCCCGAGACGGAACAGTCCTGGATTGACGTATTTGCTAAAGTAGTGAGAACAAAGGAACCGGTTTCTTATGAAAACCGCTGGATTGAACTTAACAAAGATTTTGATACATGGATTTTTCATACCGAAAAGAATCATTTTGCAGGTATCTTTTCTGATATCACCGACCGTAAGCTTGCCGAGGGTAAGGTTCAGATATCTGAAACACGTTACAGGAGGCTATTTGAATCTACCAAGGATGGAGTGCTGATACTTGATGCAGTTACAGGTCAGATTGTCGATGTAAATCCATTTTTAATTGAACTGATAGGATTCAGTTACGAGGAGTTATCAGGGAAAGAACTGTGGGAGATTGGTGTATTTAAAAATATAGCCGCTTCGAAAGAGGCATTTCTTGAGCTTCAGAATGAAGAGTATATACGTTTTGAAGATATGCCTCTTGAAACAAAGGGGGGGAAGCAGATTGATGTTGAGTTTATCAGCAGTCTTTATCTTGCTGATAATAAAAAAGTCATACAGTGCAACATTCGTGATATCACCGACAGAAAACTGGCCGAGGCGACAGTCCAGAATCTGCTGCATGAAAAGGAGATAATTCTTAAAGAGGGGCACCATCGCGTAAAAAATAATATGAACACAATTTACGGCCTTCTGACACTTCAGTCGGACGATCAGGAGAATGACGATATAAAAAACATTTTACTCGATTCGGCAGGGCGGGTCCGGAGTATGATGATCCTTTATGATAAGCTTTATCGTTCTGAAATCAGCAGTTCATTATCTCTTTGTGAATATCTTCCATCATTAATTGACGAAATAGTAAGCATATTCCCGAGAAAAACATCAGTAAAAATTGAGACTCACATAGATGATATCGTTCTTACTGCACGGGTTTTATCCTCTCTTGGAATTATAATTAATGAGCTTATTACAAATTCAATGAAGTATGCATTCAACGGCAGAAATGACGGGATTATTTCTGTAACCGCGTCGAAGAGCGGAAAACGTGTTTCAATAATATACCAGGATAACGGTTCAGGTTTTCCTGAAGCTGTGACATTTGAAAATACAACGGGATTTGGAATGCAGCTTATTGGAATGCTCGTCGGGCAGATAGGCGGAACTGTTGTAATAGAACGTGACACCGGCGCAGGGTTTTTAATTGAGTTTGATGTATAGTTCCCTGGCCGGGTAATTATTCATTGGGAAAAAGACATGTAAAGCAATAAATTTTTTAAACTCACCCCCGACCCCTCTCTTTAAAAGAAAGAGAGGAGAGTTTAAGGCGGAAAATTTATTCTGTTTTACATGGGAATACTTTGATTTACGAAGACCCTTTATTTTTCATTAAAGAGAGGCGATGTGCTAAGCCTGCAGAAACAGGAGCGGTAGCAGCCGTGGGTGAGTTTTAAATGTTTTTTAATAAATACTATTCTAACTAAATCGGAGATTTTCTATTCATGTATATATTCAAAAACATCGTAAAATATTTAATTCTTACAGGATTGTCGGTATTACTCTATTTTCTAAGCCGTCACAACTATTTGCTTTTTCATAATATTGTGGAGATGTACAGCATAATCATCGCTGCAGGTATATTTATAGTTTCATGGAATTCACGCAGTCACTCGGAAAATAATAATCTTGTGCTTCTGGGGATTGCTTATGTTTTCATAGGGATAATAGATTTCTTTCATGTTCTGTCTTATAAAGGGATGAATATTTTTACTGACTATGATTTTTATGCAAATCAGCTCTGGGTAGGTGCAAGAATAATCGAAAGTTTAAGTCTGCTGGTTTTTGTAATGCCGGGTTTCCGGAAAGTTAAAATCAGTTACCATGTGGTTTTTATGTTTTATTCGGCTATTACATTTATTTTCTTTCTATCGGTATTCCTGTGGAAGATTTTCCCTATATGTTTCGTCGCAGGGGTGGGGCAGACACCATTTAAAATTATAAGTGAATATGTTATCTGCATTATTCTTCTTATCTCTTTAATAATCATTATCAGGACCAGGCACAGGTATGACAAAGCTCTGTTTAATCAGATTTCTGCATCAATTATATTTACAATATTAAGTGAATTCAGTTTTACGCTTTATACTGATAATTATGGTGTAACTAATGTTATAGGGCATCTTTTTAAGGTATTGTCGTTCTATTTAATTTATAAATCAGTAATTGTAAATACACTTAAAAGACCGTTTGATATTTTATTCAGGGAGCTTAAAGAGACTCAGATGATTCTGCAGACCGCCATGGATCAGAGTTCGGCAGGCATTGCAATAGCCAAAGCACCCGGGGGCTCTCTGCAGTATGTCAATAATGCCGGGCTGATGATAAGAGGTGGTGCGCGTGATGAGATCGTCAGCGAAATTGGGCTGGATAGATATGTTGAAAGCTGGAGAATGTTTTCACTTGAAGGGGTCCCTATGAAAAGGGAGGAGGTTCCGCTGGCACGTGCTATCATGTACGGTGAGATAAACAGCAGTGAATTTATTATACGAAAAACTGAAGGGGATGATCGTATTGTACTTGCAAATGCCGCACCTATTAAGAATGAAATGAATGAGATAACTGCCGGGATTGTTGTCTTCCAGGATATAACTGAGCGGAAACAGGCTGATGAAAAGATTAGAAAACTCCTGGAAGAGAAAGAGATTATTCTTAAAGAAGTTCACCACCGCATAAAGAATAATATGAATACCATTACGAGTCTCCTTTCGATTCAGGCGGAAGATCAGGATGACCCCATAACAAAAAATGTTTTACTTGATGCTGCCGGACGGGTGCAGAGCATGAAGATTTTATATGATAAACTATACTGCTCTGAAAATATAAGCGAAATGTCTCTACATGAATATTTACCATATCTTATACAGGAAATTGTCAGTGTCTTTCCTCGAGGCGGATCTGTTAAAATTATAACCAGGATTGAAGACATCATTCTTAATGTCAGGATGCTTTCTCCGCTTGGAATTATAATTAATGAGCTGATTACTAATTCAATAAAATATGCATTTATCGGACGGAATAATGGACAGATAACTGTAACCGCTTCCAGGAGAGGTGATAAAATTTGTATCACCTATGAGGATGACGGACCCGGGATTCCCGATGGTATCGATTTTGAAAACTCTACAGGATTTGGAATGCAGCTGGTGAGTATGCTTGTGGGGCAGATAAACGGAACTGTAACAATAGAACGGGATAGCGGCACCAGGTTTTTAATTGAATTTGATCAGCTGATGTAGATAACAATATTCACCTGAAAATCAGCTGGAGCGACTCATTTCTGGCATAACCGCTTTCGTAGATGTACTCTGTTTTTATTTTAACATCAGCATTTGAATGAATAATGTCATGCCCGGTTAAAGTCATATCTTTGTCGTAAAGAGCTTTCATGATCATCATATATTTGCCGATTTTATTAAAGGCCATGGCTTCGAGAACACCATTGCTGTATTTAAACTCGATGGTCTGGAATATGTTATGATCTGTTTTGTAGTAGTCTATTTTTTGAATTTTTTTATCTTCCCAGCTTATTACAAGATATTCCGTAAGTTCACCTTCGGGAGAGAAGACTTTTTCTCCTATGATCTGTCCCGATTCATTATAAATATATGACCTGGTTCTGATAAGGATACCGGCAGCGCTGTATGTTCTTTCGGAGTACAACTTTTTATCTGTAGTATATCTGTAACGGGCATAATCGGTAAGTTTTTCATTTTCATATGACGACATCTTTATAACATCACCGTTACTGTTGTACTCTATGGATGTTACGGTGTTGAGGTGCGAATCAACATAGAAGCGGAGTTCGTATGGCCTCTTCGATTGAGCTTCAGCTGTTGTAAATGCTGCGGTAAGCAGAATTGCAAGTGAAGTTATTAAAATTTTTAATTTCATAATATCCGCGTTAAAATAATTTCAACAGCTCTTCAGGAGACTGTATCATAAGTTTTGCGCCATGTTCCATGAGCTCTTCGGCATTTCTGAATCCCCACAGAGCCCCCACGGCATACATTCCCGCACTGTTTGCGGTCTCCATATCTGAACCTGAATCACCAAGGTAGACTATCTGTTCGGCCGGGATCTGCAGCATCTCAATAATTTCCAAAGCAGCCGTAGGGTCGGGCTTTCGCGGTATACCGGGACGCTCTCCGAAGACTGCGTCAAAGGTCCATCTGCTCAGATATTTATCAAAGACTTTCATTGTTATCAGGTGAGCCTTGTTTGACAATATGGCAAGGCGTATCCCTCTTGAGGTTAGTTCATCGAGGAGTTCTGAGATCCCGGGATAGGGGAGGGTCATCTCTCCCCATCTCCCCCCGTATTCCTGAAACATCTTATCAAGGCAGTGCTCGATAGTCTTATCATCGCGTGCCTCGGCGGGGAGTACACTTGTTACCAGGTTGCGGAGCCCCTTTCCGATAAAATATTTATATTCCGGAATAGTATGAATAGGGTATCCCATTGAGGCAAGAACCGTGTTCATGGAATTTCCCAGATCATCAATTGTGTCAAGGAGCGTTCCGTCGAGATCGAATACTACAGCTTTGAAATTATTCATATATTACTTCGATAATAGATTTTTAGATGATAATTATATTATACATGAATTTATATCATATATTTTATTTTATGCAAGTTTAATTATTTTTTTATGGGAAAAAAGATTCGATTTGTCGTGT
>PGXT01000249.1 GCA_002839285.1 Spirochaetae bacterium HGW-Spirochaetae-5
GCCATTTGCGATAGTCCGTCGCCGGTTTCGACGATATTCATCAATGCCGGTTGTGGGAACATGTCGCCTTCTACGCTTGTGCTTAATACATCAAATATCAAGTTCCTGCCGATGGCTACGCCGGTCAAGGTGTTACCTGAATAGTTTTGACCTACTCCTAATGGATTGCCCGGGAAACGATATTCGGCGCGTAAGATGTTGCGGACAAATACTTCGTCTGCATCTTCTACGTTTGTGTTTTCGCGGACCATTTCTTGGCTACCTATGATTAAGTTGCTCTTTTCGCTTACTGTACCGTTCATTACAAAGTCAGTCAAGTTTAGTTTTTCTAATCTTGTCAATGCTTTGTCATGACCGTCTGACCATATCAATGTACGATATTTGCGATAGTCTACACTTCTTGGTTCCCAACCTGCGCGTTGGAATACGTCATAGTCATAACGTCTGTCTGCTAATTCGATTTCCCAATCCAACAATTCCATGCCTTTGTCCAAAGCTGCTTTGTTTAAGCCCGATGCCAATGCATCTGTACTTAATTCCATTTCGTTCACATTTACATAGTTTTGTGAGCTTACTAAGACTTTGATTGGGCTGCGACGTAAGTAGAATCTTACGGTCTTGCTTACTGTATTGTTGACGTTTTGTTCGTCGGCATCCATTGTGATGTCTATTCTGTATCTTGGCGTTACGTTAGGTTCCATGCCAATGAATTGGCTTGGGATTGTGTAACCGTCACCGCGTAAATCATTGTAGGTGCTTGGTACCCAATCTGTTCCGATTCCGTCAGCTAAGTTGAAACTGATTTCAAGGTTTTCGGTTGATTCGATATCTACTACTGCTTCAATGTTGCTGTGTTCTAAGATGTATGTGCCACTTGGGCTTTCTCTGTAAATTGATGCGAATATCTTCTTGTCATTTACTTCTAAGCTTCCGCTGTTTCTTACTATGGCTTTTACTTCGATTGGGGCTTCTGTCATTACATATTCGGCATCCGAGAAGGTGCCGCCTGTTGCACGATAGTTGCCCGGTGAAGTGATTACCATTGTTTCGGTGTCACGGTTGTACAAGGTGCCGTTGAATTCAATGGCGCCTAAGTCAAAGCGTGAACCTGCGATTCCGCGGATGTTACCATATACGTCACGTCCGTATTCCGACAATACATCGCCACGTTTTGATAATACTGAACCTTTGACGGTTGGCTTGATTCTCAATTTCTGTGGATTTGTACCTTCGTAGTAGTGGTCGTTCACAAAGTTGCCGCTCGATATTGAGTTCAACTCATTACCGCTTGCCATTTGCCATTGTTCCAATGTTACGTATTCGTTACGGTCGCCGTATTCGATGATTCGATTTTTCGCATTTGTATATACGTGGCGGTAGATTGTTGCATTGCTGCTGCCTACCCAATATGCGTTACGGTCTGCGTCCATTCCGGTTACTTGGTATGGATAAGCTCCTTGATAGAACATTGTGCTTGATACCATGTTTGTACCGCTGATGCTGTTGTCTGATATCGCGATTGCGTTGTTTATGACTTTGGCTTCATTGGCTTGTTGTACTGCCAAACCGGCGATGTTACCAAGGTTGGTTATGCCGTCTTCGCCTAAGATTACTGTGTTGTTTGCAATTAACAAATCACGCATCAAATAGTCAGTGTGACGTGGTGTAAGCATTCGCATATTCATGTCTGTTACTGTATGGTTGCGTTCTGTCAAAGCATGTACACCCGCACGTGTCGCTTCTTGGCGACCTGCATTGATGTTCCACATTGCATTGTTTACTGCTACCAAATCATCTGTTTCTTGTGGGAATAAACGGAATTCTGCACCTAATTGGTATTTGTTCGCATTTTGGTCTATTAAGATTCCGTAAACGCGTTCGTTACCTTTCACATTACTTATGCTGTTGCCGTCTAT
>PGXT01000250.1 GCA_002839285.1 Spirochaetae bacterium HGW-Spirochaetae-5
CGAATCTGAAAAAAAACTCATTGAAACTTTAAAGCAGCAGATTTTAAAATCTAAACCTGTTGATGCAAAAAAAATTAAAGAAAATATCGTAACGATTAACTCCAGAATAGTCTTACGTAATATCGGAAACGGAATGAGAGAAGAGTATCACCTTGTCTGCCCCGACGACTCGGATATAAATTGTAAAAAAATATCAATATTCTCCGGAATAGGTTCACAGGTTCTGGGGAGTAAAATCGGCGCGGTTATTAAAGAAAATTCTAATTCAGAAAAGTATTATATGATTGAGGATATAACTTATCACCCCTGATATTCTCACCCCAACCGGATTGTCCGGCATCTGCAAACCGGACATTCAAAACCGCTCAAAGATTACCTAAAAAAAAGTAATTCTGAAATATTTGAATTGAAAATTATTAAAATCCATATATAGTTATACATATGATCATGATCACTTGTCGCCTGTACTCTTAAAAAAAATCATGTGACATTATAAAACCGGCCCCAAAAGCCTTATAATTGAGGAATAGAATGTTCAAAAATAAGCGGATTACTGATAGAATTCAGCGCAATTTAACTTACTGATAGAATTCAGCGCAATTTAACTGATGATTCCACCATAATATCCGCTTTTATTATTATAGCAGCCGCAATACTATTAACCCTCCCGAATACTGCCGCAGCAGACAGTAAGTACCAGAAAAGAACCATAGTTTTCGGCGGTGATTCTTCTATTCCTCCATATGAATTTATCGATAAAAACGGCACCCCCTCGGGATTCTCCGTTGAACTCGCCGAAGCTGTTGTAAAAGAGATAGGCTGGGTATCGGATATAAAACTGGGAAAATGGAAGGACGCACAGAAAAATCTTAGTTCAGGAAATATTGATGCTATAATGACAACAGTCTATTCTAAAGGGCACTCAAAACTTTATGAATACTCCATCCCGTACCACGAATTCAGATATTCGGTTTTTATCAACAGAGCCGATTCGGAATATTTTAAGCTCCATCGGACAGAGGGACTTGAACCGATTGCCCCCGGAGCCTGCTTCGTTTCAGAATATATAGAGATGAATTCACCCGGGAAAGTAATAAAAAAGACAGAGAGACTTCTTGAAACTATATCCCATTTATCAGTTAACCGGAACTCCTACACCCTGATGAATAAATATCTTGGTCTTTATTTCATTAAGCAGTACGGCATAGAAAATGTTGTCCCCGCAGGCGACCCGGTTTTTATAGGGAGATATCACTTCGCGTCATTGAAACAGAATCAGGATATCATTACCGGGTTAAATGAGGGACTGAATATTATTAAAATGAACGGGAAGTTTCAGGAAATATATGACAAGTGGTTCGGTATAATAGAAAACAAAGAGGATAACCTGTCTGTTCTTAAAATAATATCAGCAATACTTGCTCCGGTTCTACTGATGTATCTTGTTATTGCGGCCTGGTCATGGTCTATGAAGAAAAAGATACAGAAACAGACCGCAGACCTTTCCGAAGAACTTGAAAAGCATAAGTTTTCCGAAAAGGCTCTGATGGAAAGCGAAGAACGGTCAAGGCTCATAATAGAAAATGCGCCTCTTGGAATTTTTCATTTTAATAATACCGGTGAGATAACCACCTGCAATGACAGTTTTATTAAAATCATGGGTTCATCAAAGGAGAAACTTGAGGGTCTGAACCTGCTGACTCTTCCAGATAAGGATGTTGTAGCATCAATAGTATCAGCAATTGAAGGTAATCCTGGTTACTATGAAGGGCTATATCATTCAACTACTGCAGTAAAATCTACATACATACGGGCAATGTTTACCCCCATTAAACTACCCGACGGCATTATAACCGGCGGTCTCGGCATAGTTGAAGATAACACCGCCAGAAAAAAATATGAAGAAGCCCTTGTATCTGCAAAAGATACGGCAGAATCGGCAAGCAGCATCAAAAGCGATTTTCTGGCAAATATGAGCCATGAAGTACGTACACCTCTGAACGGTATCCTGGGGATGCTTCAGCTCATTCAGACAACAGGGGTTAATGAAGAACAATCCAATTATGTAAACATAGCAATTAAATCGGGAATGAGATTAACCAGATTATTAAATGATATTCTCGATCTATCCAGAGTTGAATCGGACAAACTCATCCTGACTGAAACAGAGTTCAGCCTTAAGGATATATTCAATTTTATAAATGAACGGTACTCCTCTGAATGTGAAGAGAAAGGAATAAAACTCATACTCTCAATCGACCAGGGGACACCGGATTTTATAGTGGGTGATGAAACCAGAATACGGCAGATTCTCGTAAATCTTGTTTCAAACGCGGTAAAGTTTACAAAAACAGGGAATATAAATGTAAGTATCAATACAGAAGATATTTCCCTTTACGGAGCCGTGAATATAATTGTTTCAAGCAGGGGGAAAATTCATACAGAAGGACCTTCCAGGGAGCCGGACTTGGTCTTACCCTGGTGAAGCATCTTGTGAACCTGATGAACGGAAAAATAAAAATCGACAGCACGCCGGGAAAAGGCACATCCATCGAATGCTCTATCACCGTAAAACTTCCTGAAAACCATGCCATGGACATTAAACCTGTTACTGGTGAAAAATTAAACATGTGCGGAAATTTATGCACAATCCTTATTGCTGAAGATGAACGGATTAACCGGCTTGCCCTGAAGAGAATTCTTGAAAAATCGGGTTATAAAATTCTGGAAGCTGAAAACGGAATTGAAGCTTTAAAAATTCTTGAACTGGAAAATCCCGACTGTATACTAATGGATATCCAGATGCCTGAAATGGATGGAATTGAAGCGACAAAGAATATCCGTAATGATATTAAATTCATGGAGAAATCAAATATACCGATCATAGCCCTGACCGCCTACACAATGCCTGAGGATAGAGAAAAAATAAAAGCAGCCGGGCTCGATGACTACATTTCAAAACCGGTAAATATGGACTACCTTCTCAAGTCTATTTCAAAATTTGTTTCAGTCGC
>PGXT01000068.1 GCA_002839285.1 Spirochaetae bacterium HGW-Spirochaetae-5
TTTTTTAAGGATGCCGAAAATCTCCTGCTTCTCCCTGATGAGATTGCTGTATCCTGTGCTGAGGGTTTGTACACATGCAGCTTTACCCTTACCGGTGAAAAAATTAACAGAGACGTTCACCGGTTCAGAGTGGATATAAAAGCTGTTACACTCCATGCTCTCTCCCTTTATAAAGAGAATGGAATTTTTATCGCTGAATCTGTTTTTGATGTCTGAGAATATTAAACCTCTAATAACCTGCAGCAGATCTTTAAATCACTCCCCGATTGAATTCATTATTCTAAATTTAATACTGAATAAATTAAACTGAACAATTATTTGCATCACCGCCTGAAATCAATTTAAAAAGATTGATTTTTTCACTATGAATTTTTATTATTATAAACATATAACGGACTGCTTAAAACATTAAAAATCAGCTTGTCGTAAACTTTCAGTATAACATCGCAGCAATCTTTTGATTTTATGCAGTTACATCCAGAATGAGGTTAAAATGAATACATATCTAAAAACTTTAATTGTAGATGCAGCAACCGCTTTCTACAGAATTAACAGATACAAAGTCGGGGACTATTTCGGGCCCGTTGATCTTGGTCTTCACCTTGGAAGAAAATACGACAGCCTCAACATTGGAACCGGACTGCTGGCAGGTTCAATCTTCCCCGGATCGAACAGACTTATATTTACAGGATTCGCCCCGGGCTGGAGCGGATTCTACATCTCCACAATGGGGGGGGCTGGTCTTGTGTTCAATAACCTTGGTATAGATATGCTTACCATCACCGGGAAAGCTCCAACCCCTTCTGTTCTGTATTTAAACAGGATACATGGCGAGGAGATACAGCTGAGTATTGAACCTGTGGATATCCATAACGTATGGAGCTCCGGCAGAAAGGGAGTTTACTCTCTGACAGATTACGTTTTCGAAAAATACGGACATGAATACAATAATGATCCCAGAATTCTTGTTACAGGTCCTGCTGCTCTTGCCACGGGACATGGAGCTATTGCTTCGATGCCGATAAACAAGGGAAAAATTTCCAATGTAGACACCTGGGCCGGTCGCGGCGGATTCGGGTCAAAAATGATGCAGGAGCATGGAATTGTCGCGGTAATTTACGGCGGAACATTTATCGATGATGACTTCAGGGACAGAAATGTTGCAGACCAGTGGTTTGTAGACAAGTACAACAAAAAACTGGCAGCAAAAGATCTTGAAGCAACTGCCAAGTACCGTTTTGAACCTAACTTCAATACCGGCGGAACATTCGGTGTCAACTACGCCACTCTTGGCGGAAAGATGATGTCCTTCAACTATAAGAGTATATACATGACAGAGGAACAGCGTCTATATATACATGAAAATTTTGTAAAGAACCACTATCTTAAGCAGTTCAACGAAGAGACCATCGTACCCAAGCAGCAGACCACATGCGGAGAGCCCTGTGTTGCCGTATGCAAAAAAATGAATAATAAATTTAAAAAAGATTACGAACCATATCAGACTATGGGTCCGCTTTCAGGAATTTTTGACCAGAGAGCAGCCGAGATGCTTAATCATCACGCCGACATGTACGGCATGGACGGCATTGCAGCGGGTGGAACAATTGCATGGCTCATGGAGTGTCTCGTTGACGGTCTGCTGAGACCTGCAGATCTCGGCATTTCAGATAATATCCCCAGATGGGACATCGATAATTTTGATGTTGTTAATGATTCAATGCATAACGCAAAGATAGGGATGGAGATTCTTGATGCGATCATGGAGAAGAGAGGTATTCTTGATATAACTGCAGGAATAAGAAAACTCTCACGGAAACTTGCCGGTACTAAAAGCAGAGAGATACTCGACAAACTGGTATGTCTCGGTTCGGCACGAAACGGCTGGATGATCCCCAACCAGTACTGGACACCCGGTGTACTATCACCTATGGCTATTATGGGTAAATATTTTATGCACTACGGCGATGAGTTCCTTCCGCCAAGAGAACTTGGACGTCAGGATGCAAGAAGACTTAAAAAGGAACTCATCCTGGACAATATGGGTATGTGCCGGTTCCATCGTCAGTGGGCTGAAGAGATGATTCCCGAAGTTATGGAGTCCCTATTTGGAATGCAGGAGCTCTTTCTTAAACAGCTTTCAAAAGCAGCAGCACGGATAAACAGCAGAAACTCATCTGTATTCTGGGAGAGCGAAAGAAACTTCGACTTTATATACACTTTCTTAAAGAGAAAAAAAGAGATTGATAAAGTAGAACATCCCGAACTGGACAAATGGATAGCAGAATTCGAAAAAGATAAACACGAGGCTGCTCTGGCTTACTGGTACGAAATTCATAAAGGTATCCAAGAGACACTGGCTGATTATTGAGAACCCAGTCTCTTATTTAGTCATTACCCACACCTTTTGCGAAGCCCCCTAAATCCCCCGGAGGGGGACTTCAATATAAAATTCTCAATTATAATCATTGAAATCATTAGTTTTAACCAACATTGCCTTGCCCCCTCCGGGGGTGCGGGGGCTTTGCAGGTTGACTTACTTTTATTACTGAGAGATGGCACATCGCGAGAAAGTGAGAAGTTATACAATCTTACTAAGCAGCTTCTCTTTTGTTCTTATAAATTCCTCTTCTGTTATGGCTCCGGTCTCTTTCAGCTGATTCAGTTTTTCAATCGTCTTAAATACATCATCTTTGCTGAAACTCTTCTTAAGATTCTTTGCATATTCTTTCCCTTTGCTTAAAAGGTCGTTATACTGCTTTTTTGCTGAATCGAGATTGATATTATCAAGACCCTTTCCGCCGGAAAAATGAGCATCAAAAAGTTTACCCAGCGCGTACGTTGTTGCCCCTGCCATTACAACCTGAGAACCTATGCCAAGGAGAGTCCCCACACCCGGTATAGCCTTCAGCGCACTGGCACCAATCCTTGAAACCGTAGCCCCGGCCAGCGATGATGCCAGAGTCTTCCCTTTATCTGCATCGTAATTTACATTATAAAAAGCAGCAAGCTGCCGTATCATATCATACTGAATTGCCGAAACTGCAACGATATCTGCTACCGGAACCGGGATAGCACCCGCAGTCATGGCAAAAATAACATGATTTGATATAATATCTTCCTGATTTTTTTTCTTCTCTTCCATCATCATCTCTCCTGAAATTATAAAATAATTTTAATAATACTTTCTAAACATATACTTTGTGTCAAAAAGTGCTTTATATCCCCGCCGCCTTCAGCGGCGCGGATACAAAGCATTTTCATGATATAATAGAATAAGTCAGACTGAGTCTATTTCAGAATGTTACTCTCAATCTATTGAATTAGTAAAATTAGCCCTTTGACTCCGTTCAGGGATCGTAATTTAACGCTGGCTGAGCGGAGTCGAAGCCTGAAAGCAGTACCTTTCATTCGTAAAATGCTACAATAAAAGAGAAAAGTCAAATTGTATAACTTTTTTTTAAGCTTCAGGAATGCGGTACAGCGATTAATTTCAGGTATGCCTATGCTACGCATACGCAGTGGATGGGGGTTTACGGGGCACTGCGCGAAGCGCTTTGCCCTGAAAAAACATGTCGGCTTTATTGTTACTCTACTGATCCATCTTTTCGATTACAAAAAATCCGTACTGGGCCAGAAGATTAGGGAAACATTTTACAAGTTTTGATTTACCCTTTTTCGTATAAGAAAAATTCTTCTCTTCAAGAATCTTAAATTCAAATGCTACGGCCATTTTCTTCATATCAGAAATTGTAAGTAGGTGAATGTTAGGAGATTCATACCATTCATATGGAAGAAGTTCATTTACAGGCATTGTTCCCTTGAACATTAGATATGATCTGGTACTGATATATGCAAAATTCGGGAAGCTGATGATCGCCTTTTTACCGATACGAAGTACTTCATTTATAACATAATCAGGTCTCTTCGTATTCTGAATTGTCTGATTTAAAATTACATAATCAAAGGAATTATCCTTATAGTCACTAAGGCCGTCGTCGATGTCGGCCTGGTAGCAGTAAAGCCCCTTCTCTACGCAAAGGCTTACCCCCTCTTCCGAAATCTCAACTCCGAATCCCTTTACTTTTTTCTTCTCCTGCAGCATTACAAGAAGAGAACCGTCACCGCAGCCAAGGTCGAGCACCTTTGCCTGTTCCGGTATTTCATCAAGAACAAGATCATATCCAACCGTCATTTATTATACCTGCTTTATACTTTTTCTGAATTCACTTCTTAAAAAATTTGAAATATTTTTCTCTATCACATCACTGGGTAGAAGAAAAGCATCGTGACCGTTATCTGTAACTATATCGGTATAATTTACATTCTTCCCGTTTACACGTAGAGCCCGGACAATCTCTCTTGAGTTGTCGCTTGGATAAAGCCAGTCCGTTGTAAAACTCATCACAAGAAAATTAGCCTCAACATTTTCAAAGGCAAATGTTAGGTTACCGCCGTAATCCTCTTTCAGATCAAAATGATCAATTGCCCGTGTTATATAAATATATGAATTGGCATCAAACCTCTCGACAAATTTTATACCCTGGTGCCGGAGATAGGATTCAACGGAATATTCTGATGAAAGATTCTTTACCTTAGCACCTGAATCCTGAAAGTTCCTTCCGAATTTTTCGTGCATATGTTTTTCACTGAGATAAGTGATGTGCCCTATCATTCTTGCAAGGGAGAGACCCGCACGTGGAACCTCGCCATCATAATATTTACCATTATTCCACGAAGGATCGTTGAATATCGCCTGACGCCCTACTTCGTTAAAGGCAATCCCCTGTGCCGAAAGAGATGCCGAGGTGGCAATGGCAATGCATGAGTTTACCATCTCAGGATAAGATATTGTCCATTGAAGCGCCTGCATCCCCCCCATTGAACCGCCGGAAACCGCAAGAAGCTTATCTATACCTAAATGTTTAATAAGATGATACTGCGCGTTAACCATATCTGATATTGTAATCATGGGAAAATCAAGACCATAAGGCTTGCCTGTTGCAGGATTAATTGAAGATGGTCCAGTCGATCCGCTGCATCCGCTGATTACATTTGAACATATGACAAAATATATATCAGTATCAAATGCTTTCCCGGGACCGACATATGCATCCCACCATCCGGGATTCTTATCGGTAGAGCTGTAATATCCCGCAGCATGGGAACTTCCCGACAGGGCATGATTCAGCAGAATTGCATTATTTTTTTCACTGTTAAGTGTTCCATAAGTTTCGTAGGCAATGGTAACGGGGCCGAGTTTATCACCATTGGAGAGTATCAGTTCATCGGGAGCATGACCGAAAGTGAAATATTGTATTTCAACAATTCCTACACTCCCTTTTTCAGCCTGTTTAACATTTTTATTCATAAAAAAACCGCCTGTAATCGAGACAGCGGTTTATATTTCAAAACCTGCAATCTCATCTCTCGGAATTAATCCGAAGGAATTAGCACCTTTTCCTTTGACAGAATGGTTGCCGTGACTTCAAAGGGCCTGTCCCTCAGTCACTCTTGATAAGATAATCAGTTGTATGTTGTATCTGTTACTTTACATATTTTGTGACTACTCAGCTATAAAAAATGCAAAAACTGATAAAAAATATATACCTCCCCCCGCCTTCGGCGGGGGGAGGTATATATTTCAATTAAGTTTTAAACATAATTTGAAATATATCTAATCTAAGTAGTCATCCTGTTTCAATATAAGTACAAAAAACAATTTGTGATACTTTTTTTAAAAAAACGCCCGTCTGTCAATAAAAAAAGCGTGATTATGACAAAAGATCCGCATCCTCCGGGGGATTTAGGGGGCTGCTTGAAATGTGGTTACAAATCAGTACAGGTATGCGGGGACTTAAGAAATCAGCTTCAAAGCTTCTTTAATAATCTGCTCAATTCCGATTTCACCCTTCTCCAGAGTAATTTCATTAACGCATTTCAAGGATTTATTTTCATCAAAACCGAGAGCTACAAGCGCCTCAACAGCATCACTTTTTTTAGTAGGAATTTCACTTGCAGGGCCGGCAATCCTCTCCAGCAGAGGCAGTTTTCTCTTAAGCTCAAAAACCAGTTTTTCTGCCTTAGTCTTCCCTATTCCCGGAATCTTTGTAAGGAGCACCGGATTCTGCGACCTGATTGCTTCAATAAGCATATCCGGAGTAATTCCCGAAATAACAGATATTGCCATTGACGGACCGATACCGCTTACATTTATAAGAGACCGGAAAATATCTTTTTCAATTTTTGTATAAAATCCGAAAAGTCTGAACTGATCCTCTTTGTGGATTGTATGAACAAGAAGTGTAACAACGGTTTCTCCCTGAATCTTTTCATACGTAGAAAATGGTATCGTCAGCTCAAAACCGACTCCATTTACATCGAGTATCATTTCTGTCGGCTTTAAATCGTCTATGATTCCTTTTAGTTTACCTATCATTTAAATACAGCCTACAGATGCTTCAGAATAAACTGTTCTATAAAAAGCTTTTCTGCAAGTTTAAGGTTAGATTCGTTCAGCTTCATAATCTCTTTTTTAAATAAATTTTTATCCTTAACTCCGACTTTTTTCTTCTCGGCTCTTGTTGTAGAATTAAATCTTTTTATAAGATTATTCACACCTTCAACACCTGCTCTGCTGGCGATGACCATATCCTCATTACTGAACTCAATAGAACTTCTGATAAGTGAAATGTCAGACTTTTTAATCTCATTTTCGTTAAATTTTCTGCCAAGGACTTTATTAAAATGAACAATTGATTCTTTATTAATTATAACGTAGTGAGTACCGAAAAAATTAGCAATAACCGCCACAATCAGAAAAGAGAGAATAACTCCAAGAGCTGTAAAAAGTACAATAGTAGCAGCAATATTCAGACGCCCCGCCGGTACAACTGCAAAATTAATTATATGAAAAAAACCGTAGTAGATAACAAACATAAATGCAATCTGGAGCGGATGATACTTAATCTTCCATGTTACACTCTGTGAATCTCTTCTTTCTGTAACCCTGATACTTGAATTATCAGGAATTACAACATTATATGGATCATAAGTATGTTTATGATCAATCATATCAAAGGGTATTTCACTGTTCTCATTAACGGGGAGCCCTATGGTCTTTTCAAACTTCTTTTTAAAATCAGCAATCCGCTTTTCATTATTCGATTTAGCAATAAGTAAAAGCGCACCCATTCTGTTTTTTAGAAGAATACCATACTCCGGTTTATTTCTATTAACTATATATTGTATAACAATCCCGGTAAAATACTTGTAGGGAATTTTAAGGGGGGAGATATCCCAGCCTGTCGACTCCACAAGGCTAAGGTATCCCGGATCCTCATTAATCAGTATTTTGTAATATTTGGTATTAAGAAGAGAGAACAGACCTGAAAAAAGAAGTATAATCCCGAATCCTATAAGGATATGATCAATGGGGTTTATTACTCCAAGATAATATATTCCAGACCCCATGAGCAGAGCGCCGAAAACGGAATAAATAAACATAAAAGTTATAGGAGTCTGTATTTTAATGCTGTTTGATGAAAAGCTTACTTTTGATTTCATAATATTATCACTGTTATAATTTTTTGTTATTTATATAATACTCTATTCATTATTCAAGAATTTTTTATTAATTGAATTACGGAAGTATTTTTCCAGAGGTGCGTTTACTTATAGCATTTTACGATTGAAATAGTACTCCTTCAGGCTTCGACTCCGCTCAGCCAGCGTTAAATTACTTTCCCTGCTTGTATTGAGCTTGTCGAAATGATCGGAACCGAAGGGCTGATTGTACTAATTCATTCGTTAACCGCTATAGCTTACGCCGGGAATGGAGAATATAAACAGAACAAGGGGCTTAAGCCCCTTGTTCTGTCAGCAGTATATTTATTGGGGATACTACATAAATTGCGGTTCCTTGTAAGAGTACATATCATGCACATGCCCTTCTCTCTGAGCCATTGCCGATCTTATTTCAAATCTCAGCTCTTTTGAATAAAGATTTTCATGAAGAGTCTTAATATTCTTTACCCCGATATCCTGAAATGAATGCTTAAGGCCCTGAAGCAGATAAGGCGCGTAGTCATTCATTGAGCCTTTATCCATAACAGCTCCGGAAACTCCCTGTGCTACTATGATCTTGGCATCTTCCGCAAAATATCTCTTGTTTCCGCCCGCTTCCATAGCCTCCATAGATGCCATGCCGCGGTATTTTTTCAATCTTACACCATTATCGTAAAAGTATTCTCCGGGAGCTTCATTAGTTCCTGCAAACATGGATCCCATCATTGCTGTTGATGCACCCAATGAAAGGGCCTTGGAAATATGACCGATATTGGCAATACCTCCGTCAGCGAGAACAGGAACACCCTGCTTGTTCGAATATCTTGCAGTGCGGTATACAGCTGTAGCCTGAGGACGTCCTACGGCCATAGTTGTCTGAGTTGTACAGATTGAGCCGGGTCCCATGCCTATTCTAAGAGCATCTGCTCCTGCCTTGATCAGCATTTCACACTGCTCTTCAGTAACAACATTTCCACCTATAATATCTATATGCGGATAATTCTTTTTTATATATTTTATCATTTCAATCTGATAGATTGAATTCCCCTGAGCTGAATCGATAACAACAACATCGACACCCGCTTCACTAAGCGCAGCCAGTCTCTCCTTAGATTCATCCTTAGTGGAGATTGCCGCTCCAACACGCAGCTGTTTCTTTTCGTCCTTGGTAGAGAGAGGGAACTCTCTATTCTTGAGAAGATCACTTCTGCTGAGAAGCGCTACAAGCCGGCCTTCGGAATCGATAATAGGAAGCTTCCCTTTTTTTGAAGTTCTCAGAATATTATTCGCTTCAGATAGAGTTATCCCCTCTCTTGCGGTAAGGAGATCTTTTACCATAACTTCCGAAAGAGTTTTAGTTCTGTCTTTCTCAAAATCTATATCTCTGTTAGTAACCATACCTACAAGTCTGGAATTCAGTTTTCCATCTTCAGTAACAGGTATTCCGGAGAAGTTATATCTTGCCTTGATCATATCCACATCACTGATTTTATGCTGCGGTGATAAAACAAGGGGTTTGTTAATAAAACCGTTTTCATATCTTTTAACACGGCTCACCAGATCGGCCTGCTGCTGAATTGTATTATTATAATGGATAATACCAATCCCGCCCCACAGAGCAAGGGCAATGGCCATTTCAGCTTCGGTTACAGTATCCATGGGACTTGAAACAAGGGGGCTTTTAAGCTTAATGTTTCTGGTAAGATTTGTCTCAAGAGATACATCATCCGGAGCAAAGTCGATATAACCTGGAAGAATTATAAAATCATTATAAGCATAACCGGTGGGAGTTGTAAATATCTCCTCAGCTGAAAATCCGTCTTTAATCTGCATATATTTACCCCTTATTTTGAATAATAAAATATAATATATCCCCGCCGCATGCGGCGGGGATAATGACTTCTGTTTTCTTATATAGATTTTCGCCCGCCGGCGGCGGGCGAAAATCTATATAAAACAATTCAGTATTTATATAATAAATATCAAACTACAATACAATATAAAATCTGTCAATGTCCGACATAATTTTTTACAACAGCTTTTGTCAAGAAATAGATGAAGAATTAAAAAATATTTGTTGCTAAACAGGGGGTTTGCAGAGATGTGTACTCTGTGATAATGCGGGATAAATTCTGCACCGTCCCCTTATCCGGCATTTATTAAGAGGTTACTATGGGCGATTGTAAAAGATGCGGAACCTGCTGCCGCGATGTAAGACTTGCCGAATCACCGGAACTTCTTGAAAAAGCCTACGGTTACTGGAAAAAGACAAAACAGATAGACCCGAATTTCTCTGAGATATATCTGATCTATCCCATGCTCACATTCCTCTTCGAAAACCAGAGCGAAGATCTCCCCTATCATTACGCGTGCAAACACTATACCATTGATAAAGAGGGACTCCCGGCATGTTCGATACATCCCGTAAGACCACGCATGTGTAAAGACTTTCCCTATTACGAAGATGTTTCACATTTACAGAAAGAGGAGAATTTAAGTCCATACGAAGGGTGCGGATACAACGACCCCGGCTGATTATCTCTTTTCAGGCGGAAGATATTCACCGTGGATGTTAGACATTGCACTGAATATATTCTGTCTTGCATTTTTATCAATCTTCTCCATTTCAACAAGAAGCCTTTTCGCGTCACCTCTTCTGGTATCATCTCCATGGGGACAGAGTTTCACCTGAGGGGGATATTTTTTTAATACCGCATATTCCCGGATCTCATCTTCACCAAGAAGAATCAATGGGCGAATAAGATCAAACTCACCGCCGAACATCGGCAAAGACGGCGGCATGGAACTTATGGAACTGTTTGATATCATATTCATAAGAAGAGTTTCAATGGCATCATCCCGATGATGCCCGAATGCCAGTTTATTGCACTTCTCCTTTTTTACAAAATCAAAAAGCTCCTTTCTCCTCAGCCAGGAACAGATAAAGCATATCGATTTATTTTTATCTCTTTCAAGATCAGCTTCAGTTTCAATTACATATAGTCCAACATTCAGTGTATCACAGAAATTTTTTATAAAATCGAGATCCGTTTCGTATCCGATATTCCTGACATGGACATGAACTGCAATAACATCATAATTTACAGGGAGACGTCTTCTCCTGTTTGCCAGAGTTTCCAGCATTACAAGAGAATCCTTCCCTCCGGAAAGCGCAACAGCAACACGGTCATTCTCTTTAATCAGAGAGTATGCATTGATTGCCCTGCCGACACTTTTTTCTATCTTTAAAAAGTACTGCTCCGCACTGTTCTTCATTATTAATTATTTATACCTGACCACGGCTACTTTATCAGATTCAGATTATATATATTCAAACGATACCCGCTCCAGTTTGCCGGGTGACTGTACCGGTCTGTCCCCTTTACTTTACTCACTGCGGAAACAAAAGAATCCTTCATAGATACTCCTCTCCCGGCGTTGCGGTAGAACTCTTCGGTAAACATAGCATTATTGGTATCCTGTATTTGTGATCCGTTAAGAAGAGCAGCATGAAGATTAAACTCTCTTGAAAAAAGCAGAAGATCAGAAACACCGGCCCCTTTAATCTCATCAGATGATGCCGATAGAACCGCACTCCCACCTGCCGTCTGCTTTAAGCTTTTACCGTTTACAGTAAAATCTCTGGAAAGCTGATTATATTTTATCTTCGAATTCAGATGCACCATTCCGCGGCCTGAAACCGGTTTTGAAATCTGTCTTATCCCCGACTCCCGGATTGCAACACCTGTTAAATATGCCATTGGTGAATTATCAGATTCCGGCAGAAAAACCTCTCCGCCAATAGAAGAGTTGCCGGTTGACGCGACCAGTAGTGACGGAAGATAAAGCATAACAGATTTATCCGAAAGCATACTACCATCACCTGCAATTTCAAATGGAATCTTTTCAGTACTGGAATCTGCAGATATAATAATCAGCTTTTTGTCTTTTATAAGAGGATATAGTGACGCGAGATTTTTTGCAATATCCTTTGAAAAAGCACTAAGGTCTTTACCTGCCGCAGAAGCTATACTGCAGTTGTTTATCACTTCAGCAAGGGCAGGATAGGCCTTTTCAATAACAAATGCCTTTTTGCTTTTTTTATCCGCAATCCAGACAAAAATATCATTCATATTTTTAGCAATACTTACATATACCCCATCATCGGGAAGCAGCTGCTGAACTGCATCCATATCAATGGTCCCTGCGTATTTAAAAAGATTGCTGCCGCTTCTAGACGATGCCATGAGAAGTTTCTTCACTTCATTAAAATAATGGGCATCGGTATGCTGTCCGGTTTTCATTTTATAATTTACAAATTCATCAAAGACATTTGCAGTTATGCCCCGATACCCTCTGCGGTTCATCAATTCAGTATTATGCTTAACAAGACTCAGTGCAGTTGAAAAAAGTTTTTCAAACTCCGCCGCATCTGCCGGTGTGGCTTTTTTTAGAGACCTTAATCTGTTCAGCTCGACAAGTGCAAGCTGAAGATTAAGCATATACTTATGGTCGGGAGAGAGCGTCTCCATTTTACCAAGAATCTCACCCTTCACTGCGGCTTCTTTATATTTACCCGATTTTATATAAAGGTTCATTCTAAGCAGCTGCATATCGGTATAATTCTTGTCATCAGGCATAAAGAGTTCTTCAGTGGAGAGCGCAGTTTCGTAGCTCTCCTGAAAATTCTCCATGAGATAATAATTCATTTGAAGCAATGGCCAGCATATCTGTAAGCAGCGGAACCCTTTCTGCATACATCTCATTTGATAATAAAAAATTATCCCTCTTTTTCAGAAGAATCAAAGATGTAAGATCGCCGGACTCTGTAATAATTCTTTTCAGATTAATTGAATCACCGAACTGAATTATCTCATCAGAATTGCTGCCCCCTTCATGACTGATCATAACTGTAATAACCGGGAAAATAGACAATGAATCTATACCTTTTACTCCACGGATCAGTCTTTGAGCATTCTCTCTCTGAACAGATAAATCTTTAATATCCCGGAGAGATGCCGTTCTATTGAAACGGATAGATTCCCCCACGGGAGGTTTCACTCCGCTTATGATGTAACGGATAAGATGCTCCCCTTCGGAGAGATACGCCCCTTCAGGAATAAGAGAGAGAAGTTTAACCGCACGGTCATCCCCGCTGATGAACATAAATTGAGCCGCGGGTAAAAGATATCTCTCCAGGGGAAGAACAGTCTTCTCCTGTTTTTTGGCAGAGACAAGAACATCCGCCGCGGAGAGATCTCCATCTCTCATAACTTTCAGAAGTGCTGTAAAAAGTTTTAAATCACCGGTTAAACTTACTGCCTCAGAAAGTCCGGCCAATTCCTTTTCCGAACTCTTTAAATCCCCGGAACTAAAAAATGTATAGGCGCGACGAAGTTTTATCATATTATTTTCTTCATCACCCGAGACCTTATACGAATTAAGTACTGCCATTGAACTCTCAGCTCTTCCGCTTAAAAGTTCCATCAGCCAGAGATCCGCAGTATACGCAAGCGATCTCCTCTCTTTCTGAAATGAGTTCCATCTTGCCAGATAAACAGAAGCTTTCTGAAAAGCCCCTGTTTTCATATATCCCGTGAAACGGGAATAAGCTTCGTCACCGATCTCTCTGCTCTGAAGTGCGCTCCTGTCGATGAAAATATTTATATATCCCATTGTAAAAAATGGTGTGCCGGTAAGAGTCTCAGGTTTGCCGTATAATTTTTTAACCAGAGGGGAGATTGTCCCTGAATCGTTTCCGGAAGTTACAATAAGACGTTTTGTCCCGGAATAGAGCGCGCTCTCCATAAGAAGTGTAAGACTCTGGTAATTACTCTTCATTCCTGCTCTGATAATACATGAAGGTGAGATGCGGGATGAGAATAGAAATTCAGGAGTCATCTCATTATCAATACCGGTCTTATCAATTATTACAGAGTAATCGGCCAGCGATCCCCCTTTACCATCTGAAACTTCAATCCCCTCACCGGAAACACCGCTAAGACCACCCACTTCACTGTAAATATTCCCCGCTAAAGAATTTGGATCATTCATATAGAAGGGGATTCTATCCATTGTATTAACAAAGATAAAATCAGCCGAGGACTTCAGTTTGCCGCTGCTGATAAGATCTATAACAGAATCACTGAGCAGTACAAAAACAGGTGAACCTGAGCTGCCGGGCATAAGAGCATCAACACTATCCTTAACATAACCCGAAGTCATTTTACCCTTTGATAATTTCCAGTAGAAGAGGGTTTTATTGAAGCATTCCCGGCACTTATAACTTTCAAAAGTGATCTGAGATTATCCTCTTTCTGTGATAGGCTCTTTTTCAGATTAACAACATCGGCAGAGAGAGGATCCGCACCGCCAAGGAGATGCGATGAAAGATTATTTCTCAGTGATGTCAATTTACCAAGCTCCGCTGTATACTCATGGTATTTTTCATTATCATACTCATTACTGAAAACAGGAGAGAGAGCGTTTACAGATATTATCCGGTAAACCTGAGCGTATCTTTCAGATAATTCAAATCCTCTCTTTTCGCTCCCCCTGTCTATGAGGAAGTTTATGTAATCTCTATATATCATTTTAACTCTGTCAGGATAGGAGCTGTAGAGAGCGGGATATTCTTCAATGGCATTTACAGCCGAAAGAAAATATTTATCAGCCATTGCAAGAGAATCGCTTTTTTCAACCTCTTTCCCGTTAGCATATAGAAAATTTCCAAGCTTATAATA
>PGXT01000251.1 GCA_002839285.1 Spirochaetae bacterium HGW-Spirochaetae-5
TTCTATTAGTTTCTGGTGCATGACGATGCTGTCCAGTTTGCGGTTCATGTCTTTCAGAAGATCCACTTCAATGGGATTTTCATAAAATCTTATTGTTGCCTTTTCGCCGGAATAATCGTATCGTGCAAAAACCATTACCTTCGGTTTCATTATATCCATTTTTGAAATATCACTGATAATGCATACTTCATTTGTATTCAGAATACAGAAATCCCCCTTCCGGTAGAAATACTGGGAGTTGTTAAGGAGAGGTCCCATTCCGTTAAGGAAGTCGCTTATCAGTTCCCGGTCGAATTTTTTATCTGTGGAATTAAGAATAAGCTTCATCGCCTCGGAGGGGCTGTAGGGCTGACGGAATGGCCGCGGCGACGTAAGGGCGTCATACATATCGCAGATAGAGACTATTTTTGGTGATGAAGGGAGCGTTTCATATGGAAGACTGTAATATCCGTCATCATCGAACTGTTCATGGTGAAAAAGAATCGTCTGCAGTACAATTGGGTTTATATCTTCAAGTGATTTTACAATATTATAACCGATCTGAGGATGAAGGTGCATCTTTATCATCTCATCTTCACTTAATTTATCCGGTTTATCAAGAACGGACTTCTCCATTTTGATTTTTCCAAGATCGCTGAGATAGGCTCCAAGAACGATATTTTTAGTCTCATCCTTGCTGAACTTTCTCCTCCTTTTGACCATAAGCGCGGTTAGAAGCCCCACATTTATTGAATGATAATAAAGATATTCATCAAAAGTTTTTATATTTTTTAAAAGATTAATTGCCGTAATTTCTTTGGAATTCAGCTCATCGAGAATTTCACTAACAAGCTCTTCGCTTTTTTTATATCCATCTTTAGAAAATTTATCGGTATGCAGAACCGCATCCATAACTTCACGGGTTTTACTGATTGCCCTTGTGTAGACATAATCGGGCATAATCCCGGCCTCTTTTTCAGGGGGGGAGTAGTAGACCTTATTGCCGCATTTTTCACGTATAAGTTTAATCTTTTGCGCCGTGAGAATCTCTCTTTCGTTAAGCAGTTTCTCGCCAGAGGAGGAGAATATGGGATAGACAAAAACCGTATCGGGCATTATATAATCAAGATCAAGAGCTATCCTTTTTTTTGTTTCAGTACTTTTAGCCATTTATAACCCGGAGTAATAATTTTATAAGTCCTCAATAGAAACCGGCTAATGATATAAGGCATACTATAAAAGAACAATACATTTTTGCTGATGAATTTATTTTATTTAGTATCTTTTCAAAAAATTCAGAAATTTATTATTACCGCCCGCCGGGGCGGGACTTCAATCTTTTATTCATCAATCCATCGGGTTACCGCATATGCGGACACTCTTCCCTTCGTCCTGTTGTAAAGTCTGTGATAAAACTTTCCGGGATATCCCTTTACAGCAGAAACTTCACACTCCAGTTCATCCTTGAATAAAATTTCCCCCCGAAATGAAATATCAATGGACTTCATAATTCTCGGTGTTGACAGGTTTTCAAACACGCTTTCAAAAATAACCGATGCGTATGATGCGTTGTTCATATGCCCGTTTATATCGATATCTTCATACCGGGTTTTCACGGTGTAAACATAGTCAAATTTATCTTTATTTTCAATAATTTCTGAAGGAAATTCTATGCTCCTCCCTTTAGTGTATTCAAGATTCGAAGTAATAATATCGGGAATAGTTACAGGTTTTCGGCTGTTTTTATCAATTAATGCAAGAGATGAAGTTGCTCTGACACCGGTTATGCCATTATCCCGGCTTATAAGGAACTCTCTGCATATAAAATTCCCGAGAAGTACCGATCGCCATGTTTCACATCTGATTTTGTCGTATAATTCCGGATATTGTTCTATCTCTGCATAGAATCTGCTGTAAACCCATGT
>PGXT01000069.1 GCA_002839285.1 Spirochaetae bacterium HGW-Spirochaetae-5
AAGCAAAATAGATCAGCTCTGGAATAAGTTCTGGAGCGGCGGTATTTCTAATCCTCTTACTGCCATTGAACAGATAACTTATCTTCTCTTTATGAAACGTCTCGATGACCTTGATTTAAAGAGGATATCCGATGCGGAGTTTACCGGTGAAAAATACACTTCGAAGTTTGCAGGGAAGTTTACTATTCCGGGGACAGATCAGAAGGTTGATAAACAGACCCTTCGTTGGAGTCATTTTAAAAGGATGTCTGCCGAGGAGATGCTTACACATGTTCAGATGAAGGTGTTTCCTTTTCTTAAAACTCTCAATGGAGACGAATCTCCATTTACTCATCATATGAAGAATGCGGTTTTTATTATACCTAAACCGTCACTCCTTGTTGAGGCAATGGCAACCATTGAGGAGATATTTGCAGAGATTGAAAGGGACGCGCAAACCGGCGGGCAGGCCTTTCAGGATATTCAGGGGGATGTCTACGAGATGCTTCTATCCGAGATAGCAACATCGGGTAAAAACGGACAGTTCAGGACTCCGCGTCACATAATAAAACTTATAACAGAACTTGTTGATCCGCAGCTTGGAAACCAGATAGCAGACCCTGCATGCGGTACGGGCGGTTTTTTACTCGGTGCATATCAGTATATGGTAACACAGCTTGATAAAAAGAAGAAAGACCTGATCCCCGATGAGGATGGATTTATACGGAACTCTGTGAGCGGTCTCCTTACAAAAAAGATAAGCGATATACTTAACGACTCGCTTTATGGCTACGATATAGATGTGACAATGGTGCGCCTGGGGCTGATGAACCTTATGATGCATGGAGTGGATACACCGCATATCGATTACAAGGATACATTGAGCAAAGGTTTTACTGAAAGCAATAAATACCAGGTGATAATGGCAAACCCGCCATTTACCGGCAGTATAGACAAAGGGGATATAAACGAATCGCTCCAGCTCGGGACAACAAAGACAGAACTTCTCTTTGTTGAGAATATCTACAACCTCCTTAAAATGGGTGGAACAGCGGGAGTGATTGTACCGCAGGGTGTACTCTTCGGAAGCGGCAAGGCTTTTGTTGAAGCGCGGAAGATACTTATAGATAAATGCGAACTGAAAGCGGTAATCACAATGCCAAGCGGTGTGTTTAAGCCATACGCCGGGGTGAGCACAGCAATACTGATCTTCACCAAGGGGGGCGAGACAGAGAATGTCTGGTTCTACGATATGCAGAGCGACGGGTATAGTCTCGATGACAAGCGTGCAAAACTTGAAGGGTATGGCGATCTGCAGGATATAGTAACTCAGTATAAAAAACGGAATCAATTGAAAGACAGCGACATGAAGGAGAAGTATTTCTTTGTGGCGAAGGATAAGATTGTAGCGGAGAACTATGATCTGTCTATGAGCAAGTATAAAGAGGATGTTTTTGAGGATGTGGTTTATGAGAAGCCCGATGTTATTTTGAAGAAGTTGAAGGTGCTGGAGAGGGAGATTGAGAGGGAGATGGGTGAGCTTGAGGGGATGTTGGGATGAGAAAACATCATAGATCAAAACTCGGTGATCTTGTACAAATAACAGGTGGTGGTACGCCTAGTCGTTTAATACCGGAATATTGGGATGGCGAAATCCCATGGGTGTCCGTTAAAGATTTTATTTCAAAAAGAATAGTTACCGCACAGGAAAAAATTACATTAATAGGTCTTAAAAATTCCGCATCAAATTTAATACCGGCAGAATCGATTCTAATGCCAACCAGGATGGGGCTTGGGAAAATTGCAATTAATGATGTTCCTGTTGCAATTAATCAGGATATAAAAGCGTTACATATAAAAGAAATCAACCAACTTGATATAAATTATCTATTTTTATATTTATCATCGATATCTAAAGTCTTTGAAAAAGCCGGTAAAGGTGCTACAGTTAAAGGATTTAAATTAGATTTTCTAAAAGATATCGAAGTTCCTCTCCCTCCTTTAAGTGAACAAATTAAAATTGCATCTATCCTAACTCGTGCAGAAAATCTGATTGCTAAACGTAAAGAGAGTATTAAGTCGTTGGATGAATTTTTGAAGAGTACTTTTCTGGAGATGTTTGGTGATCCGGTGAGGAATGATAAGGGGTGGGAGAAAAAATATCTTAAAAATTTAACAATAAAAATTGGTAGTGGAGCCACACCAACTGGCGGAGATTCATCTTATAAAACTGAAGGCATATCTTTAATAAGAAGCATGAATGTATATGACAATACGTTTAAATATAAAGATTTAGCATATATTGATGAAGTACAAGCAGATAAACTCAAGAATGTTATAGTTGAAATTGATGATGTACTTTTGAATATCACAGGGGCTTCTGTTTGTCGTTGTACTTTAGTACCAAAAGATATTTTACCTGCTAGAGTGAATCAGCATGTCGCAATAATACGAGTTAATAGGAAAGAATTAAATTCTATATATCTTACTTCATTATTTACTTTGAGTAATTATAAGTTCCAATTGCTAAAAATTGCGAAACAAAATGGAGCTACAAGAGAAGCATTAACAAAGGACCAAATAGAAAATTTAGAAATATTATTACCTCCGCTTCCAATACAAAATAAATTCGCTGTAATCGTAGAGAAAGTTCAAGCTATTAAAGTTAAGTATAATGAGAGTCTGGTTGAGATGGAAAAGCTTTATGGAAGTTTGAGTCAGCGGGCGTTTCGGGGGGAGTTGTAGACTTTTCGGACCTCTCCCCCCGGCCCCCTCTCCACATGGAGAGGGGGAGGTTCTGGTAGTATACTTTCTGTTTTATGTGAAACGTTTTTTTAAGATGATATTTCGATTATGACAGGAAAATGTTCCTGATACGGAAACCCTCCTCATGTGGGGAGGGTGCGCAGTAGCGCGGGAGAGGTCAAAGATTTATGACACAAAAAAGTATAGCACAGAACCAGCGTGTTTCTTCCACGAAGGTTGAACGGTCCCGTGAGCTTCGTGCAGAGATGACACAGGCGGAGAAGGTGCTCTGGGTGATGGTTCGTGGTAAGAGAATGTTTGGACTTAAGTTCCGGCGTCAGCAGATTATTGATGGGTTCATTGTGAAGTATTTCATATAAAGTTAAGTTACCTGCATTGCGAATGCTTGACAACACTGAAGTTTAAATCAATCGAAGGAGAATGATATGGGATTTACAAAAGCACTATTCTACCCAACAATTGACATTAAAAATGAAGACTGGTTAAAAAACGCTGTATTATTCTGGGATGAAATCAATACAATAGTTCCTTCATCAGTTAGCAATCCATATCAGGAAAACACCACCCAGTACTTATCCGATGAAGGTATTTTAAAAGCAATGCCAGTAAATCCTGACCATGACTTTATTGAAGAGCTAACAACTGACACCCTAAATTATTTAAACACAAATGAAAGTTTTCAACTCTTAACGCAAGGACAAGGAAAAAGCTCAGTAATTCATCGAGACAAATTACCCAAGGATGTAACAAGATTATTTGACATTCATCCTGAGAAACTTCCTTATGAAATACAATACCTACTTCAAAAAAGTATTACAGATGAAGGTTGGTTTCGTGTCGACAGCAACTTTGCTTTGTTCTATATGACCCTTCTTGCAACCAAAATTTGCGAACAAAAGGCTATCGCTCTTTTAACCGACAACTCGTTGACCTCTAATCTGTCAGACTTGGTTCGACTTGATAATCAAATTGCAATTAAGGGAAGAGACTATGAATCCTATCATCATCATAGAAATGAAAAACACATTCATCTTGCTCAAGGTCTATTGACAAATTTAGTAATTAAAGGGATTAAAGTTACAGAAACCTCTTCGTTAGAAGACATTGTTAACTTCAAAAAACGGCATAGAGACGAACTTGGGCTATTCAGAACTAATATATCTAAACTGACAAAAGATGCTCCCCGAGACATACCATTTGAAGCTTATAAACAGCAAATTGAAGATATATATAACGATGACTTTTTGCCGGCCTACAATACCCTTAAGAAATCATTGGACGGATCAGCAGTAAAATGGACAGCAGATAATTTTATGAAAATCTCATTTTTTTCCACAAGTGCAACTACAATCCCAATGGCATTGTTAGGACTCTCCATGCCACAGGCATTATTAGCTGGTGCAGGTGTTTCAATAATTTCATCCTTAGTTTCTTACAATATAGCCAAGAAAGATAGGTTGATGAGTAATCCATATTCATACTTGTTGGCGGTTGAAAAAGGAATATGATGAATGAAAATAACGCACAGCAAGTAACCGCAAGTATACAAAATGCCTGCCGCAGGCGCAACACTGTCATTTCGTATACTCTCAGACGTTATATGCAAAAAGCGCGAAAGACTTTTAATCGGCCATCTGTGGCTTCATTAATAAAAGACTTGATTTTCTTAAAATTTATTTTTAGGTAATAATCATGGATAGAGTAGTAGATAACCCATTGCATTCACCGCAAAGGAATAAATCAGGTTCACAAACTTTCGATAAATATGATTACCAATATCACTGGGCTCTTTATCGAATCATAACTGAACATATGACCTCAAATGACTATGCTGTATTTATTGAATATCATGAAGATGTTGTATTCGTAAATTCTTTAGATAAAACAATTGCCAAGTTTGAATTTAATCAGATAAAAACTGATGAACAAAAATTTAGTTTAGCAAAATTAACTCGAATTCCAAAAAATAGTCAATCAATCCTAGCAAAACTCATTAGCTCTTGCCATAATAAACCTTTCACTCAACAAATCAATGAAATAAACTTAATTGCAACAAGCGGTTTTAATTTGGACTTAAAACATCCCGATATTAAATATGAAAAAATTACGATACCTGATCTAACAAATTCTTTTATTGTAAAACTTGAACAAAAAATTAAATCTGAAATTCAAATTAGTACACTACCTGTAAATCTTCAATTTATAATTTCAGATTTACCAAATATAAAATTTCAAGAGACCGTTATTGGTGAAATTTCTAAATTAATTCATACGCTATCTCCAACTCCATCATTTAATCCTGTTGATATTTATAGAATTTTAATTGATGAACTTAGAAAAAAAGGAATAGTAACTTTTGACTACAATAAATGGGATGATGCTTTAGAAAAAAAAGCATTAACATCAATTAAAGTGACTGAAGTTATAAATGAATTTACCTCAACAATTTATGAAGAAAAATATCAAACCTATTTTCAAGAAATAGTGACTGAATTAAAACTGAATGTAATAAATCGCGATTCACTAAGAAAAGCGTTTAATAGATACAAATTACAAAGACTTGGAAATAGAAGTGCAACTAAACTTTCTACATCAAAAAAAATATGTACACTTATTAATTCTTTTTTAAAAAATTCAGGGGATGAAATTGCAGAAATGATCCAATATGTAAATGATAATTTACCCTTGAAAATTAAGGAACAATTTCAAAGTAAAATTGAAATTGATGCGGCAATAATTTTTGAATATATCAAGGATAATTTAAATGGATAAAGATAACTATAAATTACTAATTAGAAATTTAAGGATTAAACAAAATGTTAAACTTACAATTCAATCAACTGCTTCTTCTATCAGATACAACAAAAATGGCAAATCAATTCGAGTTCCAGAAAAACTACAATCTGATTACAGCGAAGGACAATAGTGTTGGTAAGTCAACTTTAGTTAAACTGTTATTCTGGGTTTTTGGTTGTGAACCCGAACTTGATAGTACTTGGAAAAATTTAGATTGTAAAATTTTACTTAGATTTTCAATAGATAACCATAAATATGAAATTTATCGTTATAAAGAAATCGTTTGTTTAAAACTGAATAATGAAAATTTTACAAAATATTTAAAAGTAACTGGTGAGTATTCTGAGACACTTGCAAAATTGCTAGGTTTTAAAGCAATTTTACCGAATAGAAACACTTCAGTTTTAGAAGTACCTCCTCCAGCATATTATTTTTTACCTTTTTATATAGATCAAAAGCGAAGTTGGTCAATGGCATGGAATAATTTTGAAAAGCTTGAACAGTATGCTAGTTGGCGAAGTACAATAATAAACTATCATGTTGGTCTTTTAACACCCGAACATTTTGAATATGAGCAAAAAATATTTACGAAAAAAGAAGAAGAAAAACAAATATCTGTTGAGATAGATAAACTTGTAACAACAATGGAAGTTGTACATTCTTTTACACCGGAATCATTCAAAACTTTAAATGTAAAAAAACTAGATAAAATCGTAAACAAAGCAAAAGATGAATTATCAGAACTAAGTAAAAATCAAGAACAGCTTCTGGAAAAAATATCATATACAGAAAGTGAAAAAGGATATTTAGAACAGCAAGCGATTATAACTGAAAATATTATAAAAGAATTGAATGCTGATTATTTATTTACAATTGAAAATATCAACGATGATAAAATTGAATGCCCGCTTTGTGGTGTTTTACATGATAACAGTATAATTAACCGTGCATCAATTTTAACTGACAGGCAGCAGGCCGAAAAACAACTTTTTAATTTAAATAATTCTTTAACTAAATTATCTTCTGAACTCTTTAAATTAAAAACCGACTTGGAGAATGTTCGTATTAGTACAAAATCTCTGAACTTAAAATATTCTGTTAAAGATTCCGTTAATGATATTCCTCTTGAAGAGATAATTGATAGTTTTGCCGTTACATCTATTCAGAATAAAATTAATGAAGATAAAAATGATAAAATTCTTCGCACTTCGACACTTGAAGAAGATCGAAAAAAATTAGAGAAAGATCAAAAGAAAATTCTTAGCGAGGAATATAAGATAAGTATTAATAATACTTTTTTTGATACTTTATCTACATTTGTATCATTACTTGATGCAGAAGGTATAAATTTGTCTGAAATACAAAAACCGTCCGATTATAGTAAAATTATTAAAGAAGGTGGTGCAGCTGAAGGAGCTCGTGGAATTTTAGCATATTATCTAACCATTTATTCATTAGTTGAAAAATTTGGAAACGAAATCAAAGCACCGTTGGTGATAGATACACCTAACCAACAAGAACAATCTTTCACAAACTATGAAAAAATTGTTAATTTATTAACTAACCATATGCTTGATAACACCCAAATTATAATGTGTGCTATGGACAATTCGCAGTTGAATGCTTTTAAAAATAAGGCAACAATCATTCATCTTGATGAAAGGAAACTATTACAATCAAGTATGTATAAAAAAGTAAAAGAAGAATTTGATAAAATAATATTTAATAATGAATCAGATTGATTTGAATGCCGGAGACATCGGTAACAGTTTTTAGTGCCACACCGGTAATAAGTAAATAGATTTGATTTATTAGGATAACGAGCAATGTCAACTAATCTAATGATCGATAACTGGCTTCTTCAGGATATTTCCCAAACCTTAAATAATGGTCTCTCAACCGACATGACCAATCAGATAATTATTGATCATAAAAAAAATAATTACAGTTATGGCCAGCTTCCGAAAGCTGCTGTAGAGATTGAATGCATAATAAACTTCCTTGTTGATTTAGTTACCCGTGATAATCTGATATTTGATAAAGAGTATTCTTACGTCTGGAATAATTTTCCTGAACTGGTGAACCTGAATAAAGAAGCTATTATAAGCCCATATGAAGTAGACACAAAATCTGATTTGTTTCTGGCGGGGAGAACAGTTGCCCTTTCAAATATCTGTGTAAATGAAGAGATGCTAAAAACACAGAAGATGAATGAGGATGCATGGGCAAGTAAAGGAAAATCTGACGATGAATTTTTTTCTCAGACAATATGGGGTACGGCGGGAAATCTAAGCCGCAGCAATCTTACATCTGCGCCGTATTCACCTCATCCTATAAGAAAATTGATCCTTGAACAGACTCTCTTTAAAGAATCAAAACCTGATGCAGTAAAAACTACTTCTGAATGGATAAATAGTGAAAGAGTTCGAATCTTTTCGGAAGTTAGTCCTGATATAACCTTTAACGCTGCTCAAGTAATACTGCAACCTATAGCTGTTGAAATAATTGAATCCTGTTCAGATGTTAAAGATCTGTTTACTGTTGCTTTACAAGTGCGTAAAAGATATAAGCGGTTGCGTAAATTTTTAGGTGATTATCAGGCTGCAATAGACAGTGAGAATCCTAAAGCAATCATGAAGTGCAAAAAAACAATTGGCGAGGTTCATGAGATTGTTGCGTCTAATAATTCTTTAAAGTACGGAAATACATCCATTTCAAGCGGTACTGCTTTTCTGAATGTTGGTCATCCTTTGCCGAAGATAACACATAAATTTGGTATTAGGGCAACTCTACAGAAAATAATTTTTCAGAAGAAAGGTGAAGCGTCTTTAAAAAAGTTATTATTTATGCTTGATTTGAAGAACGATGTTTTAAGAGAAGATGTTTACAATCATTTTAAAAAGTAATAAACCACGAAAACCCTCTCCTTGAGGGGAGGGTGCGCAGTAGCGCGGGTGGGGTCAAAAATATTCCCAAAAACAAAAAAAATTTTACTTTCCAAATCCCCCCGAGCGTATATATAATATAACAAACTAAAAACAGGCAAAAAAAGTGGAAAATCAACTGTCTCAGATAACAATTCGCGGCTATAAGAGCATTCGAGAGCTCAATAGCTTTAAAATGAAGAACCTTAATATACTTATAGGGGCAAATGGCGCCGGTAAGTCTAATTTTATTCAGATGTTCAGTTTTCTACATAATATACTGGCATTAAATCTCCAGAATCATGTTATAAAAAATGGCGGTTCCGAGACTTTTTTATATCACGGCGGTAAAATAACTGACAGTATTTTCCTGCAGTTTGAATTCGGTCAGAACAGCTATGAATGTACTCTGGAGCCTACCAGTGATCAGTCCCTGTTTTTCAGTAATGAAAAAATATGTTATCATGATTATAATTACCCGAATCCTTACTGTACAACCATAGGTTCCGGTCACAGGGAGTCTGCCCTTAAGACTGATTCTTCTAAATCTCAATATAAAAGAATGTCCGACTATGTAATAAATGCCATTAAAAGCTGGAAGCTTTATCACTTCCATGATACAGGATTTACTGCAAAAGTAAAAGGGCTGGCTGATATAAATGACAACGGATTTCTAAGGCCTGATGCTTCCAACCTTGCATCTTATCTTTATTACTTAAAAAACAATCACAAGAGTCATTATGACAATATAACAGACCTGATAAGACAGGTAGCACCCTTCTTTGATGATTTTAATTTAAGGCCTGTTCCCGGTAATGAAAACCAGATAAGGCTGGAGTGGAGTGAAAAGGGATCTGATTCTTATTATAATGCCCATTCATTCTCTGATGGCACATTAAGATTTATCTGTCTTGCAGCACTTCTTATGCAGCCGGAAGATAAATTTCCATCAGTAATTTTACTGGACGAACCCGAACTTGGACTGCACCCATACGCTATAAGTGTATTGGCGGATATGATAAGATTCGCTGCATTGAAAACACAGGTAATTATCAGTACACAGTCAGTTACTCTTGTGAACCATTTTGAACCGGATGACCTGATAATAGTAAACAGAGAGGATGGTCAGTCTGTATTCCGAAGGCCATCTCCTGAAATGATGGAGGAGTGGCTTGAAAATTATGCCCTTGGTGACTTGTGGGAAAAGAACCTTATTGGCGGCAGGCCCTGATGAAAAAAATTCTTGTGCTTGTTGAAGGGCAGACAGAGGAACAGTTTACTAAAAAAAATCTGTGTGAAGCGTGCTTTGATTCAGGTCTACAGTTTATTCCGGTAATTCTCTCGACCAAAAAAACAAAAATGGGGAATAAATTCAGAGGCGGCGTTTCTACTTATTCAAAAATTAAGAATGAAGTTTTAATGCTGCTTCACGATTCAAGTGCCGCTGCAGTAACAACTCTTATTGACTATTATGCCCTGCCTGATGATTTTCCAGGTAAAAATAATTTACCAGGCGGAGACTGTTACAGTAAAGTGGAATTTCTTGAAAACAGTTTTAAAGATGATATTAACAATAGAAGATTCATCCCTTTTTTAATGCTCCATGAATTTGAAACAATGCTTTTTTCTGATATAAATAAATTATCTGAAGCGTTTCATTCAAAACATGATTCATTCAATTCCCTGAAAGAAATAATAATACGATATCCTAATATTGAACTTATCAATGATGGCGCTAATACCCATCCTTCCAAAAGAATACTTGATGTTTTTCCTGATTATATGAAATCAATTCATGGACCATTGATCACAGGCAGAATAGGCCTTAATGAAATCAGGAGTAAATGCAGGCATTTCGATCATTGGCTGACTGTTGTTGAATCAGTCTGATATACGATAATTAAAGTTTATATTTCGAAAACCCTCTCCTTGAGGAGAGGGTGCGCAGCGCGCGGGAGAGGTCAAGGTGAACTTATTCAACTCACTAATCACTGAAATAAAAACCGAATACAAAACTAACCCCAACAACTTCGGCTGGCGCTTCATCGTAACATCAAAGGAAACATTAGAAAAGAATAACGGCATTGCTCTGATCACACTCAACCCTGGAGGTAGTGTAGAGAGAAAAGATCATTCAACCGGAAGCTGTGAAAACGGCTGTGCATATCTTTCTGAAATATGGGCGGGTGGTAGCGTTCCGGGTGAATCAACATTGCAGAAACAGTTTCAACTGCTATACCGTGAGATTGCATATCAGATAAAAGCTGATGATTACATAAACGTAATGGAGTCATCATTATGCGGATATTTTATTCCGTTCAGATCCCCGGATATTAAATCACTTAAAGAAAAGAAACACTGTATAGAGTTTTCAAAGAATATCTGGACAAAGATATTATCTGCGCGGCAGTATAAAGTAATAATCTGCATAGATCGGGTGACTTATAAGAATATAGATAAAATACTCGGAGAAATGAGCTACATAAGAATTAAAGAATCTGACTTTGATACCGGATGGGGCAGCTATAAAGCAACGGTTTCAAAGTATAAAACAGAAAATGGGATAGTTACTCTTGCAAGGTTTCCCCATTTGTCTCGGTTCTCTATCTTCAGGAAAGATGCAGGTAAGAAAAGTATTTATAAACTAATGACTGCAATATTTAAAGATTATTAATAGATTTTAAAAGTATATAATTATTGAGTTTATTATAGTGATCCAATTATTGGGAGTATAATTTATGAAGATTAATTCATATCACGTTGGTGTATCGGCAGAAGCATTTGCAGCAGCGATGTTTGCTAGGTGCGGTTATGATATTTCAGTTCAGTATGGCGCGAACCAGCCTGAATATGATCTAATTATCTCAAAAGGTGAAAAATTACTCAAAGTATCAGTGAAGGGAAGTCAGGATGGTGGCTGGGGTCTAACTCAGTCTTATTTAAAGAATGCTGATTATCATGGAGCAGTTGATAAATGGTTAGATAAACATAAAGCTAAAACTATATTTTGTTTCGTTCAATTTAAAAATGTTGCTTTAATTGAACTCCCGAGGGTATATCTTGCAACACCTCATGAAGTTGCAAAACAGATGAAAAAGTCAGCTGGCGGGCGTGGGGAAACAATACTTTATGAGCATCATGAATGGACTGTAAGAGCTAAATCAGCAGGGACAATTGATAAAATCCCTGAAGAGTGGAAGTTTTCTATTGAGAGGATTGAGCAATTATTTTGTGAGTAGCAAAGTAAACCAGGGTTGATAAATATATATTACACAAAGTGCCGAGTCTATAGAATAAATCCGGACATCTGATTAACTCCAATTTAAATGATGTTTTTTGATTTAATATTTGAAATTAATTTAATTAGTAAAATCAATTACTAATTCCATCAACATTGAATAATAAGTAAAACGGTACAAATTATGAGCATAATACACTGCACACAAAAACTGCTGAAAGAATTATCCGGAACTGTAACGTTTTTGGAAGATAGTTATATTGAAAACTCCGGTCTGGGTAACTGGTACAGTAATATATTCCGGTGCAATAGAAGAAAATGTATTATTTTTACCAATGAGCAGAGAAGTTAAATCTGGAACATGACGGAATAGAAAACAGAATAATTAATCAGATTTTAATGGAATATATGAAGATAGATTTCTTTAAAACAGAAAGCAGAAGAGTTCTGGGCTCTATGAATGACTTCGTAAAACTATTCAAATATAGATTGGAAGAACTTGATGATATAACAGATAATGAAATAGTTGCTGTTAATGCAGAAGCTAATTCAACACCTATGGGTATTGGCGGGTCAAAATATATTTTTCCAATAGAGAAATTAAAAGAAACTATAAATGCGAAGTATTCTAATGCTTTTTAAAATTTGAAGATCAAATGGTATAGCGATAAAAAATGCTCCGTATATCAAGTATTGTACGGGAAAAAACACAATAAGTAAAAGCCGGCACGACGCCGGCTGCGTGAGCTTCAGCTGTACAGGATGTACATCTGAAGCTCCTACTGAAAGTAAACAATCAAAATGAGGCAAGGCCCTCTGCCTTTGG
>PGXT01000252.1 GCA_002839285.1 Spirochaetae bacterium HGW-Spirochaetae-5
AATATCTATCAATGTGCACACCACATGTCTTATCGATCCATCATTATATAGCTGCGGTTCGGCATCTACAATCAGCCACACCCTGTCACCGGATACTGGACGGTAAACACCCATAACAACATCATGAATCGCCTGCCGTGAAGCAATTGCCTCAGGAACAGGAAGAGTCTCTAGAAGAAAAGGTGATCCGTCTTCATGTATAATATTCCAGTCTGGATCAAAGGAGGTTTTCCCCAGAAGCTGCTCCTCCGTAAGCCCCAGCAATTCAAGAGCCTTCGGATTACTCATCAATACCTCAGCATCGGGTCCCTGAATAACAACTCCAACCTGCATATCCCTGACCAGAGTTCTGAACTTCTCTTCACTATCACGCAGGATTTCCCCGGTTGAAATAAGCTCTTCATTGGTCGCCTCCATCTCCTCAAGTGTTGCATTCAGCTCCTCATTCACAGCCTCCAGCTCTTCATTCTTCAGTTTAATCTCAGTTTCCCTCTGAACGATTTTCGAAGTGGCCCGTCTTACCTGAAATTTTAGTAAAATAATAAAAAACAGTGCAGAAACAATCAGCCCGGCCGTTATCCACATATGCATTCTTTTCTGAGCAGCATAATAATCGGGAGAATGCGTTGAAAAGTTTTTAATATAAAGAACCTCATACTCCCCCGAGGCCTTAATCTCCTTAAGACGTTTATTGATAAACCCCACCAGTTCCGGTCTGTTTTTAGATACTCCATAAGGAGCTCCCTGAGGGAACAGACCATCATGCTGCAATACCACCTGTCCGACCAGATTGCTTTTTGCTATATAGTACTTTACCACTTCTGTTATCTCGATGAAGGCATCAATACGGTTTTCCCTCAAAGCTGATATCATTTGTGAAAAAGTATCGAAAACCTCATAATTTGATGCCTTAAACCGATCCCGCACAATGACTTCACTGTAATATCCCTTCACTGCACCAAGTCTGTATTTTCCCAGATCTTCGATTTTTGTCTTCCCGGCACTCACATTCGTAAAAACTCCGTAATATCTGGTATATGCATCATCAGTAAAATAAACCTGATTCTCCCGTTCCGGTGTTTTAACAAGAGGACCGCAGAAATCCAGCTGATTATTTACAGTTTTTTCGTAAATCTCATTCCATATATAACCCTCTTTAAATTCCAGCTTATAATCGCCTTTTTCAAATATCAGTTTAATCAGATCCAGCTCATATCCCTGGGCAATATCATTCGCTACAAATGAAAAAGGGGGGTAATCCGAATCTACACCAAAAGTAACAACACGTTCCGATGCATCCACTGTTATACCGAAGAGCATCAAATTCAATGAGATAATAATAAATGCACACCTGATCTTAATGCTGTTCATAATTACGTGCTCCAGTATGTTTAAACATGTAGACCTCTCCCGCGCGCTGCGCACCCTCTCCACATGGAGAGGGTTTCCGTCCGGGAAACTTTCTGCTGCTCCAATAAAATAAACTCATAAAAATATTTTTCTCCAAATACAAAACTGCCAGTCACAACCTCCCCCTCTCCATATGGAGAGGGGGCCGGGGGGAGAGGTCAGACAGTAAACTCCAGCACAAACCTCGTCCCCTCTCCACGCTCTATCCTTATACTTCCCCCTAACTGATCTACAAGCATATTCACAAGTTCAAGCCCAAAACCGGTTGAGTTTTTAAAATCCATTGTCTCCGGCATCCCCACCCCGTTATCCTGAATGGAGACAACCGCAAGATTACCCATAACAGATGCCGATAATCTTATTTCACCGCTATCTCTTCCTGTAAACGCGTACTTCATCATATTTGTAAGGAGCTCATTAACTATTATTCCAAGGGGCGAGAGAGTTTTAACATTCAATATAAAA
>PGXT01000253.1 GCA_002839285.1 Spirochaetae bacterium HGW-Spirochaetae-5
TCAAATTCATAATCCTGGCTTCCATCATATCCTTGTTTGAGGAATCCAACTTCGTTAATGATGAATCGGGAAAACGCATTGAGATGACTTGCATAGTTACAGGAACGGAGAAAATCCGGGCTGAAACCGGGAAGGCAATGATATGCAAGAATCTCCTTTGTTTCATCTGAAAAAACCGCCTTATCGGAATATATGAAATCGACTTCGTTATTTTTATTGATGCAAAGAGCTAATTCCATCAGGGCATCGCTGCTCAAGCAATCATCATGGTCTAACATGACAATATAATCACCGCGGGAAAGGGCATAGGCTTCGATTGAATTGCCGGCAATGCCTTTGTTTTCTCCCAGAAATACGACCTTAATCCTTTTATCCAGTTTCTGCCAATGCGATAAACAATCCGTCGTTTCCTTGTCACTTCCACCATCCGCTATGCACAGTTCCCAGTATGGATAGATTTGTTTGCGAACGGAGTCGATAGCTTCGGACAACCATTCCGGTTTGGTGTTATAAGCAGGCATTAACACTGAGATCAATGGTTTATATGTAAAATTATTGATGAGAGCTTTCATTTGTGCAATTGATTCATCTGTGTGATTGTCATCTAGAGAAATCCGATGGACTTCGGCTGTAACAGCCATTTTAAAACCACGTTTTACACCCCGTATACCTTCACGGTGGTATAGACTCATGGCTTTCTTAATCGCGCTTTTCAAACCGCCTCCACGCTGAATAGCTCGGTTCAAACCTTTGAGATTCGCTTTTTTTCTAATGTCATTCATTTTGTTTGATCTAACCACAAGCCCTACAAATGATAGCTTTTGTACCAGTCGACAAAATTTCCCAGACCTTTCTCAATAGGGGTGCTGGGCTCGAATCCGACATCATCGCGTAAATCATCTATATCCGCAAAGGTTGCGGTGACGTCACCGGATTGCATCGGCAGCATATTCATTTTTGCCTTTTTGCCGATGCACTGCTCTAATATATTAATAACAAACATGAGCTCAACAGGGTTATTATTGCCTATATTATAAAGTCTATATGGAGCATAACTTGTTCCAGGATCCGGATCAGCTCCGTTCCATTTTGGATTCGGAACTGGTATTTTTGGCAGGACGCGCATCACCCCATCAACTATATCGTCTATATACGTAAAATCTCTTTTCATGCGACCGTAATTAAACACATCCATCGGCTTGTCTTCAAAAATAGCCCGGGTAAAAGAATAGTAGGCCATATCCGGACGCCCCCATGGACCATAGACTGTAAAGAATCTCAGTCCCGTTATTGGAATGCCGTAGAGATGCGAATACGCATGTGCCATTAATTCATTCGATTTTTTAGTCGCCGCATAAAGGGAAACGGGATGGTCCACATTCTGGTGCACCGAAAATGGCATCTTTGTGTTCGCCCCGTAAATGGAACTTGAAGACGCATACACCAGGTGTTCAATATGATGATTCCTGCATCCTTCGAGGATGTTCAAAAAACCGCTGATGTTACTCTCAACATATGCGTATGGGTTCACGAGAGAATATCTGACACCGGGCTGTGCGGCCAAATGCACGACAACGTCAAACTGTTCGCCGGAAAATATCTCCGACAGGGACTCTCTTTCCGCAATATTCAGCTTAACGAATTTGAAGTTATGAAAATCTTCAATTTGCTTCAGCCTTGATACTTTGAGATTCGTGTCATAGTAGTCATTGATATTGTCTAAACCGACCACAGTATAGTCTTGCTTGATTAATTCCTTGCACAAATGAAACCCGATAAATCCCGCAGCGCCCGTAACCAGTATTTTATTCATTGTTTAAGCCTTTTGAGCATGAAGAATATGCTTGCAACAAAATC
>PGXT01000070.1:0-7678 GCA_002839285.1 Spirochaetae bacterium HGW-Spirochaetae-5
TCCTATTCCGGTGTTCCCTGAAGTCGGTTCTATTATTGTCTGACCTTTTTTCAGTTTCCCCTCATGCTCGGCCTGCTCAATCATCTTCAGTGCAATCCGATCCTTGATGCTTCCGGTAGGATTGAATCCCTCGAGTTTAGCAAGAATGGTTACATCGGGGTTCGGATTCAGCCGGTTTATTCTCACAAGAGGTGTATTGCCGATTGTTCCGAGTATATCTGTATTCATTATCTTTTCCAGTGAGCCTATTTTATTAAACAGCAGCGCATGTTTATGTTTTCAATACAGTTTTAATTTCTTGAAGGGAGGGCTCTTTTTGTCAAGAATGATAATACATACAGATTCTGATTTTGCAACTGTAAGAAAAGCTCCCCGATTGATTAAGACTTTCATCAGTATATGCCGGGAGTATAAACTGTCAGGCAATCACTTGCCCGAACCTTACTGAGCGTAGACATACGAAACTATTCACCAATTAAAAATCTGATTCTATAACAAAAAAATGTTTACACGTGATAGAATATTGATAATGATTTATCGGGTGGAATATAAACTCAGGTTTATATTCCGCAAAGCCTGTTTCGTCAGATTCAGCAGATAGCTGCCGGGGCTTTAAAAGGAATGACAATACCTGGATCCTGTAAAAATTTAATTATTGCGGCTATATTGGAATATGATAAAAATAACTGTTATAAATACCGTATTACTGATGATTGTTTCATTATTTATTATTCAGCCTTTAAAAGCCGATATCTTAACCGATCTTAATGGAACTATTATTGATCTTGGTGATGAAGGGACTGTAACCGGCGGCGGTCTTACTTTTTTATGGGATATGCCCCGTTATTTCGACAATGATAAAGTTCTTTTTTATATAAACACGACTTTTGCCTTCAGCTTAAAAGATAAAGATAAACCGAAAGAAACCGTACGGTCCTATATACCAGTTTCAGCCGGTTTTGAATACAGATACCGTGTCCTTAATATACCTCTATATGTGACGGGTTCTGCCGGTGCAGGTGTATCATATTTCAAAAAAGAAGGTCCTTTATATATCGGCTCCGTTATGGATCCATCAAAAACTCAAATAGATTCAGATTCCGGTCCCTATGGAGATCTGATGCTGGGTCTGAATTATGTATTGTCCCAGAATATTGCCCTTTTTGCCAGAGGTGGTTACCAGATTTCTCTTTATAATGATGATAAAATTAAATCTCCCTCAGGCTTCCTGTTTAATACCGGGGTAAGAATTCCCATATTCGGAAACCATAGAAGCCTTGGAGGAGTTGATGATGTATATGATGATTCAGATCCGATAAAGTTTACTTATAAGAAGAAGAAAACCCGGGGACAGACTCTCTACGGGTTTACACCTGGAGTGATTATCCCATTTGGTGAATTCCGTGAAATTTCAGACATCGGCTATGGCGGATTGTTTTCTATCACAAGAAGCAACCTGTTTTTCAGAAACTTCGAGGGGGGAGTGGCACCCGGTTTTTATTATATGAATCCGAAGAATAAGGATTATGATCAACTGTTCATTGCTCCTGTATATTTAACTGCAGGTTATATACTCGGAATAGGGAGGGGTTTTGCTGTTAAACCTGTTATATCAATCGGCGCGGCATATATAGATGCAAAATATATAGACAGGGAAAAATCCATCTCAGAGGGTCAGGATTCACATCTTAAAACCGTTGAACCGGCTTTCAAAACCGGTATATCTGCAGAGTATATAATTGCAGATTCCCTGACATGTTCCATTGGATGCGATTATGGTGCAGTTATTGAAAAAGAGGGCAATCTTACTTTTATCGTTGCAAGCGCCGGTGTAAACTATTCATTTTAAAGGGAGATAATTTTGAAGAAATATATATTGTTTATAATACTTATCATCGCAGCAGGAAGCATGTCATGTTATGACGGACTTCTTGAAACACAGAATACTGATTACAAACTCCGCGACATCGGGCCGGCAGGGGGATTGATATTTTATGTTAATCCGGATTACGAGAAGGATGGATGGAGATATCTTGAGGCTGCACCGTATGATCAGCCAGGTCAACCATGGGGATCAAATATTTTTTTTGTACCGGGTGCGGATGAAACAGCCATTGGAAGCGGTAATCAAAACACAATTGATATTGTAAATGGCGATTCAAATCCCACTGCTGCTGATGTATGTTATGATTTAACTTTAAACGGTTACAACGACTGGTTTCTCCCTTCACGAGATGAACTCGAACTAATGTGCTGGAATTTAAGAGGGGTAAAGTATAACACAATTTATAATCCGGACGTACCAAATGCAGCAGTGGTTGGATTAGGGGGATTTGTTTTAAGTCAATATTGGAGTTCGTCCGAAGCCAGTGACGTTGATTCAATTATAGTCAATTTTTCAGATGGGCAAGTATTTCCAGCTACTAAAATGGGCGGCTATCACATTCGTCCAATCCGCGCTTTCTAAATATCTGAACCTTGATTTAAGGATTAAAGGATTTTCATGATTCAGGAATACGAATCACTATCACAAAATCAAGCTAATCCTTTAATCATGCGAATCCTTGTTCAGACAGCTGATCTTCTGGATAAACCCGTATAAAAATAAAAAAAGAATTATTAATCTTGAGGGTATTGTGAACAGGTCAGTCCATAAACGAAACGGTTGGGAAACCGGGATTAATATTACATCTATGAGTAAAGCAAGTAAAACAGAAGCTGAAGAAGTATGCAATTCGATAGAGCATGTGCAGCTTACCGGTTTAAGTGAATTTTTTTAGTAATATATCAATCATGATCAGGAATTCCCTTTTGTCTCTGTTCCTCCTGTTCGTTGTGCAATTCAAGCTGTTCCAGGCGTGATGCTTCATCGGCAGTAAATATTTCTCTTCTGAATTTTTGCATCATTTCTTTTTGCTGCTGTGCATTTAGTCCGGAGAGATCCTTTTGATATAATTTTAACTTCATATTATAACGGTCGAACTCGCTCATGTCAAATTCTTCATCGGGTTTATATGCCAGATTTTCCTGAAGCGCGCTTATTTCTTTTTCTTTTTCACTGCCGTATATATCAGGATCTTTTACAATTTCGTTGACCATAATCTTGTATTCATACATTTTATGCTCATCACTGAAAAGACTGTCAGCTATTTCCTTGGTGAAAACATTTTCCCTGTGATTCTTGATTTCGTTTAGAAATTCAAGTGCCTCAGAAGCAGAAGCAGGCTGCTGGCGTTTGAAAAACTTTGCATGTGTTAATTCCATTTCATATTGTGTGAACTTTTTGTAGAGTTCCAGCAATTCCTTTGCCCTGGTTTCTCCATGCAGACTGATCAGATAATTAAGAACTTCGGCGTAATGGTCATCTAAGTTGTCATTTTGAAATTTGAATTGTAGAAATTTAAACAGATCCACTGTATTCTTATCTGCGATATCTTTGCTGAATTTCATATTAGAGAAAAAGTGCTCATCGGAAAATATCAGTTCTGAACTTGAATTGGTGACCCCGAGAAAACGGTCTATTTTTTCAGTAGCATACTCCGGTTTTTCTGACACCGTAGTAAAATTAATCATAGCAATAATAACCCCTGCTGCAGCAAATCCTGTTAAAAGATATTTTTTATTATTTGTCATGGTTTTACCGCCAGGTTTTTAAAAAAATTGTCTATCAATCAATAATATCAGATAGTTTTGAAAGGCTTTAAATAGCATAGCTCCAGCCAACGAGACTGGAGCTATGTGAAAATTTATTTTTTAAAATCAGTATCCTCTAGTTTTCAGGTCGGCTACAATGTTTGCGTGAAATGCGCGCGCATCAAATCCAGGTGTAAATCCCGGGAATACAAGAATGCCGCGGTCAACTATACCAAAATGTGTTACTCCTCCGCACCATGATGCTCCGGACTGCTCACCTTTATAATTTGCATACTTTGCCGATTCAACCCATACAGCGCCATCGTTCGGACCTTCACCGGCCTGGCTTAAACTCATGCATGCTCCTGTTGCCTGAAGTGCAAGGTCAAGAACAATCCCTTTTATTTTTGCTGCATAACTTTGAGTGTAAACACCTGAACGGCCGCTTGCAAGTGAATCAACACTGCTTACGCTTGTATTAAAATCTGCCATTACCTGTTTCTTTAACTGGTTAGCCGCGGCTATTGTATCAGGTGAATCGTCACCCTGGACAACCATTCCAATAACATTTATAATATTTCCGACAAAAGGCTGTGCCCAGGTTGGTATTACCCCTAGAATAATATCAGCAAGTACGCTCCCTTTCATAGGGCTTGCAAGACATGTGAATGAAGCTACCCATGAAATTGTTTCCGGATAAAGCTTAAACATATAACGCGTGTCAATGCCCCCCTTTGAATGGGCAATTATATTAACTTTTGTTACGTTATATTTTGCTCTGACAGCTGCAATCTTATTTTTAAGCTGGAGTGCATTTTCAGCTCCAGTTGACCAGGCATCCTGTTCACCGCCTTCTACTTTCGCTCCGCGTGAACGTAGATAGTTGGGAATTCTTCCAAAATAGTTGAACCCCAGTGTTGAATCACCAAGAGCAACTCCATGAACCAGTATAATCGGATACTTTGTGGCGCATGTAGTTCCGCTGCTGGTTGTACCGTCAAGAGGTGCAGTTGTCGGAATAAACTTCCAGCGGTGATTAGCCTTGCTGCTGTCGTAGGTGTACTGGTGAACGTGTGTGCCATTTGATGTCGAACCATATTGAACAATTAAAACTTTTCCACTATGTTTAACTGTAATTTTATAGTAACCGGTTTCGACAAGTTCAATTTTAAACTTCTGATTGGCTGTGTCTGATTTTTTAACAGTGTATTGAATAATATCCGTGTCGTTTGCTGTTGATGCATTCCTGACATCCAGACATTTTTCTGTAGATTTATTAACAATTCTATAATATCCGTCCTGCTCGTCATACTGAAGATGGAAAACCTGGTTCCATGCTCCATTACCTTCATACTGAATTATCTGTGCCCCGTCACTTGTGGAAGCACCGGAAATGTCCATATATTTCCCGCTATGCTTTGCCTGTATTTTGTAATATCCGTCAGGCAGTACCTGACTGAATACAGGAAGCGTTACAAATATTAAAAAAGCAAATGATAGCAAAAACATTATTTTTTTCATTTGAAAACCCCACTTAAGATTTATATTATATATACCGTCCAGACGGTTTGTAATTGAATTATGCACATAATTGAGAATATGTCTTCTCAAATGAAGATGTCTGTGAATGGTATTGTGTATATGTTTATCGGGGTGGTAGTTAGAGTTTTGAATATGATGCAGTATTTATAAAAGAGCATGTAAAGTATACTCTGAGGATGCAAATGGCTATATTATTAAAATCAGCTTACAGGTGAAGAGGTAAATTTCCAGTAACTGCTCAAAACCCGGTGGTATTTTATCTCTTCCGCCCTAGGTTGCGCGGAGAGCACTTTCACCACCGGTTTATGAGCAGATACAATTTCTATTATATTTTTTTATGGACAATGTTTTTATAATATGCTGAATATCTATCAGAGGATAATATCTTGGGAAAAGAAGAGTTTAAAGATGCTCTCTTTAATGCCGCGGAGGCTCTGATTGAGCATCCCATAAGCATAAGCGGCAGGTCGCTTATTATGAGTTATTTCAATGATGAAAAAGGTGAAACTTTCCGCCTGTGGAGGAGAGGAATAAAAAGCTTAAGAATGCCCTCAACAGGCTCGCTCATGAAGCCGGCCTGTGGGACAGAGAGTAGTTTATTCTACGAAACCATCTTTCTGAATTTATCAAAAAGATAAAGTGAGTCGTGAGGCCCCGGGCTTGCTTCCGGGTGGTACTGTACTGAAAATATCGGATATTTTTTATGCTGAATCCCTTCAACTGTATTGTCGTTAAGATTGATATGTGTTACTTCCACATCGCTGTTCCCTTTCAATGAATCTATGTCCACTGCAAATCCGTGATTCTGTGATGTGATTTCGACACTCCCTGTTTCAAGATTTTTTACAGGCTGGTTACCGCCGCGATGACCGAACTTCAGCTTGTATGTTTTTCCGCCGAATCCGATACCCATAATCTGGTGTCCAAGACATATTCCAAAGCATGGAACTTTTTCTTTCATTACATCTTCAACAAGAGTCTTTGCGTAAACAACAGCTGCAGGATCTCCAGGTCCGTTCGAAAGGAAAACTCCCTTTGCTCCGTTGTTCATCGCTTCTGATAGAGGAGTAGTCCCTGGATATACGGTAACGTTGAATCCCGAGCTGTTCAGAAGTCTGAGTATATTTGTTTTTACGCCGAAATCAAATACTGCAATTTCCGGATTGCCGCTCTTCTTCTCGCCGAAACTGTACTTTGTTTTGCATGATACTTTCGATGCAAGGTCAAGACCCTCCATGGAGGGGTGCGCCATGAGTTTGTCGCGTGCATCTTTTTTATCAAAAAATATACCCGCTCTCATTGCGCCTTTATCCCTTATGTGTCGGGTGAGCATTCTTGTATCGATCCCCTCGATGGCAGAAATTTTGCCATCTTTCAGATAGTCGCCAAGTGAACCGGTAGCCCTGAAGTTTGAGTATGTTCTGCTGTATTCTTTAACTACAAAGCCCGCAACATGGATTCTGTCCGATTCCACATCCTCTTTGTTTACTCCGTAGTTCCCTATCATGGGATAGGTCATGGTAATGATCTGTCCGCTGTATGAAGGATCTGTCAGAACCTCCTGGTAACCGCTCATTGAAGTGTTGAATACGGCCTCTCCGATAGATTCATCTTCGTAGCCGAACATCTTCCCTTCAAATTCCGTGCCGTCTTCCAGAATTAACCATGCTTTTGTGCTCATTTATTTTCTCCGCTTAATTTACTTTTTGAATCTGATCTCTACAGAACCGCCATGCTTATCATCAAAGCCTTCGTATTCCGACATCAGTTTTACATAAGGCATTGTTGCTTTCAGAGACTTTTCGTCAAGAAGCTGAAAAGTTGTTCTTCTTAAAAATGTTTCAACAGATGTCCCTGATGAAAATCTTGCCGCTCCGCCTGTGGGGAGAATATGGTTTGTACCGGAGTAGTAATCCCCCACTGCAACCGGAGCGTAACGTCCAAGGAAAAGAGAACCGACGTTTTTAATCCGGCCTATATACTCAAGGGGGTTATCCACCATAAACTCCATGTGTTCCGGTCCGTACTGGTTGCTGAACTCTATCGCTTCATCAAGAGTGTCCGTTACTATTATAATTCCATTCTGAATTGCTGTCTTTTTTATTTCATGTCTGCCGCAGCCGGAATCGATATCTTTTATAATCTCTTCTTTTACCTTAAGGGCAAGCTGTTCTGAAGTTGTAACAAGAACTGCAAGGGCACGCTCCTCGTGTTCCGCCTGAGAGAGAAGGTCCCATGCCACCCATTTCGGGTCTGATTTTTCATCGGATATTATAAGAACCTCACTGGGGCCTGCCATGGAATCGATCTGGATTACACCCATGCTGAAAAGATATGTCTTTGCAGCGGTAACAAAAATGTTTCCCGGACCGACTATGATGTCGGATTTTTTATGCTTATCCGATCCGAAGGCGGCAAAGGCTATACCCTGCGCTCCCCCTGATTTGATGATATTTTTTACTCCGCACTCTTTGCATATTGCGTAAATAATATCGGGAACTTT
>PGXT01000070.1:7742-16002 GCA_002839285.1 Spirochaetae bacterium HGW-Spirochaetae-5
CGTGTATATATTGAATTCTCTTTCAGCTGTCTTCTGTGGAACTCTTCGACATTGGCTTTTGCTTTCATAAAAGCTTCAAGCACGTCTTTGGGGGTGTTTCTGTGTCCTTCGTCAATCTCTTCCTGAGTGGCTATAACATTTTCAAGTTTTACACCATCAAATCTCTCTGTGTATTTTTTGACTGCTTCCTCGCCATTCAGTTTTACATCGTTAACGATGGGAACAACTGTATTTATCATGATTGAGCTGAAGTCCTCTCCGAATCTGTTGAAAAGTAGATCGAGTTCTTTAGCAGTAAGCTCTTTCAATTTCTTAATGGGGATCATCTGCTTCTCCTCTGCTGACAGCATCTTTTTTTAGTAAACTTTCACAATTAATAATAAGGCTAAAATTGTCAAGTTTTTGATTTTAAAAAACGAGTTGATTCGAGTAATATAAAATGTGCTGCATTTTATATTCATGGCGTTATTGTCGCGGCTGAGGAATGTTTTAAGCCTATGAGTACTGACTCGCAGGCTTAAAATAATGAAGATCTATTCTGTACCGGTAGAAAAAAGCAGGTTAGATTTGCATGTACTTATCCTGTTAATCCGGATAATCCCTAAATCCTGATCATTTTTTAATATCCACACAGAGTATCCTTCTCTCCCCCTCTCTGCTCTGGTATTTCCTTGATATTGTTATGCAGAGGTTTCCCGTAGCTGTGGAAATGTAAGGTTCCGAGATGAATCTGTCGTAGCCGTTTACAAGGTTGAAATAATACTCCTTATTGGACTGGTCGCTGTAAATATCGTCAGGGTGAAATATGCGGCTTTTTCGGTAATTTTTGATGCTGATATTAACTACGGTTTCACTTATCTGAATTCCGCATTCATCGAGTATGTATATGCATTCAATTCCGTTAACACCTTCGACTGTATCAATCAGTATCTGTTCAGGGAGATATGTGTCGCTTGTTTTAAGGTTTTCAATTATTCTGTCAGTGAGAGAGCTGAACTCTTTCAGTTCCGATTCCTGTATTTTCAGCCGGAGATTTCTTGCATCTCTGAATGATCCGGAAACATCTTCCACTTTCATATTGATTGTTTCAATGTTAAGTTTTTCTATCTGGAAAGGTTTCGCCAGAAAGAATCCCTGGAGTATGTCCGCGTTCAGCTCCAGCATTTTAAGGGCTTCACCCTCTGTTTCAATTCCTTCTGCTACAACAAGTGACCCTGTGTTATGCGATAGCTTTATGAGAGAACGGGCCACCTCCTGTTTGAGAAAATCGGAGTCTATATCGCGGATTATGGACATGTCGAGTTTGATTATATCCGGTTTAAGTTTTATAATTCTGTCCCAGTTCGAAAAACCTGCGCCGAAGTCGTCCATGGCGATCATAAATCCGTGGGCTCTCTGCTGTTTGACAAACTCAACGAGTATATTTATATCTTCAACTTCCGATTCTAGTATTTCTATTATTATACATGAGGGGTCTATTCTGCACTTTTCAACGCTTTTCAAAAAGTGTTTTGATCCCAGACCTGTACGTATGGCGGAACTGTCCAGATTGACAGAGAGTAAAGCGTGTTTATTTGCCGAGTGGTAGCTTTTAAAATTCTCCAGCGCTTTTTTTCTAAAGAGCCGGTCAAGTTCAAGAATGAGTCCGTATTTTTCCGCCTCTTCAATCAGGTTCACCGGGGAGATTAGAGTTCCGTCGCTCTCTCTTACACCGCGACTGAGAGCTTCAAAACCGATTATCTGTTTTCTTTTTATAGATATCAGAGGCTGGTAGCACGTGGAAACCAGTTCACTGCTGATAATCTCCTCAATCGAAAATTTTTTGTTATTGCTCATAACGTCACCATTCTGTTTGTATCTATATAGCCAGGGTAAAATTAACTTGTTTTTTTTAAAGCCTCATTAATTATTATATATCAAAAAGTATGAATAGTTTACATGAACTTAAACTGGTGCTTAGACCGGATGATTTATTATCAAATAGTTCTTTATATAATACCGAAAAATCTCCCGGCCTATGGTTACCCTCTTTAATAAAGAGGGTTTAGACTTTCAGGATTTCGTAACCCCCTTTATTAAAGGGGGATGTTGAGCGAAGCGAAACAGGGGGATTTTAAGTTTATGGCTGATAAATTATTTATAACACAATAATTTACATGAACTTAAACTAATAAAGTCGAATTGTAGTTGTGAGCGGCATCACTGTAGCGGCAGATAATTGAACATATCCCGTAATACCCTTCCCCATCTCACCATGGGGAAGGTGCCCGACAGCGATGTATTGAGCTTGTCGAAATAGGCGGATGGGGAGGGAGGAGAACATATATGAAAATAGCAATAGCACAGATAAATCCGGTAATTGCGGATATCGAAGGGAATAAGAATAAGATAATCTCATTTATAAAAGATGCAGAGTCGAAAGGTGCAGATATTGTTGTATTTCCCGAAATGTCAACTATCGGATATCCCCCCATGGATCTGCTGGAGAGCAGCAAACTGGTGGATGATAATCTCCGTTCAATGGAGTCTATAAAAGAATTTTCACGCAATGTGAAATGCGCCATGGTGATCGGATTTGTAGATTATGACCGTGAGAATCCCCCCATGCTTTATAATTCCGCAGCTGTTATTCAGAATGGCGGAATTATATTCAGGCAGGATAAAACGCTTCTCCCCGGTTATGATGTTTTTGACGAGTACAGATATTTTTCGTCATCGCGGAAATCTTCAATTCTGGAATTTATGGGTTACAAAATCGGGATCACAATTTGCGAGGATATATGGTCAGCCCTCAACACTGATAACAGCAGATTTATGGAGCAGCGCAGGTATCATGCCGATCCGGTCAAGCTTCTCGTTGATAAGGGGGCCAAAGTTATAATCAATATCTCCGCGTCACCATATATTAAGGGGAAGAGACAGGTGCGGATGGATATGCTCTCCCGTCTCGCGGCAGCCGATTCGATTTCAGTAATTTATGCAAATCAGGTTGGGGGTAATGACAGTCTGATTTTTGACGGCAGCAGTTTCTGTATTAATCCGAAGGGTAAAATTTATGCTCACTCGAAGAGTTTCGAAGAGGATCTGCTTGTCTTTGAACTTGATCATGGAGATGAGCTTCAGATGGAGATTGACGATATCGAAGATATACGGAAGGCTCTTGCTCTGGGTGTAAAAGATTATATGCATAAGTCAGGTTTTAAAAAGTGCATACTGGGATTAAGCGGCGGTATAGATTCAGCTCTTACTGCAGCCATTGCATGTGATGCCGTGGGACCTGAAAATGTATCGGGAATTACAATGCCTTCTGTATATTCTTCATCGGGGAGTGTTGATGATTCATATAAACTTGCTGAAAATCTGAAAATTAAAATCAATACAATTCCGATTAAGAATCTTTATAATCAGTTCAACACCGATCTTGCAGAGGTATTCGACGGCATGGCTGAAGATGTAACCGAAGAGAATATACAGGCGAGAATACGGGGCACACTTCTTATGTCGGTAAGCAATAAAACCGGAGCGCTGCTGCTGACCACTGGTAATAAGTCCGAGTTTGCAACGGGTTACTGCACCATGTACGGCGACATGTGCGGCGGAGTTGCTGTAATCTCCGACCTGCCGTGAAACTATAGATAAAGCCCCATCGGCGGAACTCCGCCCGGATCAGAAGGACCAGGATTCGCTTCCTCCATACGATATACTTGACGGCATAATTGAACTCTATATTGAACAGCGGATGTCTGCAGATGAAATTGAAAAGCGGGGATACAGCAGAGAAACAGTCGATTTTGTACTGCGTCTTATAAACTTAAACGAATATAAAAGATTTCAGGCTGCACCGGGGCTTAAGGTCACATCAAAGGCATTCGGTATAGGGAGAAGGATCCCGCTGGTGAAGAGGTTCGTACCGTAGGTGAACCGCCCCCTCTGGCCGCTGGCCATCTCCCCCATGGGATGGGAGGAGAGGAGTTTGGAATATTATGTATTCCCTTTCTCCCATTCATGGGGAAAGGTGCCCGATAGGGCGGATAGGGGCGCGACAGGGGTGCGGGGGCTTCCGGGAGATGTATGGCATATCATTTATTCAAAAATGCGGAAAGTACTCCATCACCTGTTTGAAATTTTTCTGCACATTCTCTTTCCCTGCAACAATCTCCATGTGTCCGGGGAGAAGAAATTCGATGTCCAGTTCTGAAATTCTTCTTATGCTCTCCTTGAGCTGTGCCGCGTTTCCGCCGGGGAAGTCTACTCTGCCGAAACTGTTGCTGAAGATCAGATCTCCGCAGATAAGTGTCTTCTTCTCTCTCCAGTAGATGCAGACAGATGCCGGGGAGTGTCCCGGGGTTTTGTATACTTCAAGTTCTATGTCGCCGATTTTCAGATATCCCTCTTCGAGCTCAATGTCGAATTTTATTTCGGGGAACTGCATCCCCATCATCTGAAAGAACAGGGGTCCCTGCTCGTTCAGGAATTTAATTTCATCCTTATGCATCCCGGCGGGGATATCGTATTTTGTAAAATTTACAGTCCCTTCAAAGTGGTCAGGGTGACTGTGTGTGTTTAATACAAAACTGATTTTTTCAATGTCTATTCCGTCATCCTCCATCTGCTTAAGAAGAGTATCGGTATAGTTTTTAAGACCCGGGTCGAAGAGAATATTGAGCGGTTCTCCGAAGTAGAAGCTGTTGCAGTTATTTTCAAAAACTCCCTTCCATATATATGAGTAAACTTCATCTGTTACTTTCATACTTTAACTCCCTGGTTGATAAATTGAAATTTCATACATGATCGGGACGAATAGTTATTTGTCAAAATATTTTTAAAGCGCGGGTTATGTGGTGCGGTCTGCTGTAGCGGCAAGTTAAGCCCCTCCCGTGAGGAAGGGGCTTGAGATAATTACTGTTTAACCAGGCTGTCTACAAGATTAACAACTGTATCAATGTCGCCCTGATTCGGTTTATTATTTTTGTCGAAATGTCTGATGTATTTTACTTTTTTATCTTTACCGATAATAATAAAAACAGATTTATTATTGCAGTTTCCAAGTCCCCAGGAATTAGCAACAGTCAGGTCCACATCGGTAAGGATAGTTGCATTATATTTTTTGATCTTGGACTGTACAATTTTACGGATAATCCAGTTTGGAGCCGGAGAATCTTTCAGGTTAGCTATACCAATCCCTCTGTTTTTGCTTTCAGGAAAATTTTTAGCTTTGAGCGCATCTGAAATCGGATCGCTGATATCTGATGCATCAGAATCACCATACACTATTGTGAGAACTTTTGAGCCGAAATCAGGAATAGTGGCAGGCTGATCATTCGCGTCTTTAATGTTCAGATTTGACACAACCTGGTTGACTGATAGGGCGTTTACAGCGATGAATCCGAAAAAAGTGATCAGCAATGATCCTGCTAGAACAGTAAGATTACGTTTCATAATAACTCCTTGTTTGATAGTTTATTAAATTATAATGATATAGTTTAAACATGAGGGATTTTTTTTGTCAAGAAGGAAGTGCTTTACGGGGGAATGGGGTGATGGAGCATTTTTTTTAAGAAAAAATAAGTAAGAGAAATATGAATTAAAATGTATGTTTTGGAAATATTACTGTAAAATAATACAAATTCTTGACAGAATACTGTATTTTCAATCTATAATAATTTGAATTACAATTATCTTAACTGCCGGTTCAGCCGGAATGAATTGATAAAAACAGAGGGAGAATCAACGTGCCTAAGGAATACATATACGAGAATTACAGGATCGGAAAGGGGGATGAACTTTCAGGAAGTGATTATCTGCTTTATAGATTTTATGAAATACTCCCAGGATTTTTATCCTGGCTCACCATCATACTTGCCGTGGTCTGTTCATACCTTATACCCATCTATACGGCTATATTTATTATAGCATTTGATGTATTCTGGCTTCTTAAAACAGCATATCTTTCACTTCATTTAAAAGCAAACTGGAAACGTATCAAAGAACATATGTCTGCAAACTGGACAGAAAAGCTGATACATTTTAAGTATGACCATATATATCACATGATCATGCTCCCCTTTTACAAAGAGGATGAAAAGCTCATTGATAAAACACTTAAATCTCTTCTCGATTGTGAATATAACAGTAAACGTCTTATTATTGTTCTTGCGGCGGAGGAGAGGGCCGGGAAGGAACCTCTGGAAATTGCCGGGAGGATGAAGAAAAAATACGGGAAGTTGTTCGGTCATTTTCTCGTCACAGTTCATCCCGACGGGATTGAAGGTGAAATGGCTGGCAAGGGTTCAAATATTTCATATGCAGCGGAGGAGGCCCGGAAACTTGTTCTCGATAAAAAAAAGTTATCCTATGATGATGTTCTTGTCTCGGCATTTGATATAGATACTGTTGTTTACAGTCAGTATTTTGCCTGCCTTACATGGATGTTCCTTGCTAATGAAAAGCCCTATAATACATCTTTTCAGCCGGTCCCTGTTTTTAATAATAATATTTTTGATGCGCCTGCCATATCGCGGGTTGTTGCTTTTTCCGGAACATTCTGGCAGATGGTTCAGCAGGAGCGTCAGAAGCGGATGGCAACTTTCAGTTCTCATTCTGTCCCTTTCAGTACTCTTTATAAAGTCGGCTACTGGCAGAGCAATATGGTCAGTGAGGATTCGAGAATATTCTGGAACTGCTACATGAAATTTAATGGCGATTATATTGTAACTCCAATGGCTTATCCTGTTTCGATGGATGCTCCCCTTGCCCATTCATTCTGGCAGACGATGAAGAATATATACAAGCAGCAGAGACGATGGGCATATGGAGTGGAGAATTTTGCCTATGTAATGTTTAACTTCTCAAAGAATAAAAATATTCCCAAATGGGAGAAGTTTAAAATATTCGCGATAAATGTTGACGGCTACTGGTCCCTGGCGACGAATCCTCTTATGATATTTCTTCTCGGCTGGCTCCCGATAATTCTGGGGGGGAGAGAGTTTAATACAACCATGGTGAGTTTCAGTCTCCCTTACATTACTCGCGATATTATGATGATTACAATGAGTAATCTTATTCTTTCATCAATGGTTGCGGTAAGCCTTATGCCGAGCATACCTGAGACTAAGAAAAGACCTAAAAAGTTTTATCATATTATACAATGGCTGCTTGTACCGTTTACAATAACAATATTCGGCGCTATTCCGGCCCTGGATGCTCAGACCAGGCTGATGTTCGGCAGGTATATGGGCTTCTGGGTTACACCAAAACATCGTTCAGAGGAATAGGGGGAATATATGACACCGAAACAGCAATTCAGATATATACTCGGGCTTTTCGCGGTATTTTTAATTGTAATACCGGTTATAATATTGTATTCATTCGGTTATCGTATGAGCAGCGATTTTAAACTGGTAAAAACAGGCGGAATTTTTATATCAAATAATGAATCAGGCGCATCTGTTCTGTTAAACGGTAAATTGAAAAAATCATCAGGCATTCTCGACAAAAATATGCTTGTTCAGAACGTTAAACCGGGAAATTATACAGTAAAGGTGGAGAAAGAGGGGTTCCGTCAATGGGTAAAATATGTTAAGATACAGGAGCAGCTGGTTGAAGTTTGTTTTCCGCTGCTTGTACCATCTGAATTAAAATCTGAAGAGATTCCGCGGTATCTTCCAGTCGAAAAAACTGATCTTAAGAAAAAAGGGGCGAAACGTCCTAAACCAGAACTTAATGACGATTATATTGATGTACTTGATCTTGTTAAAAAATCAGAAAACCTGTCGAAGAGCCTTTTCCCCGCATGGAACAGCCGGGAGATTGCGGCTCTTAAACTTGGACCTATGAGGAGACTTAAAGGTAAGGTTTTTATTTCGAACGAAAAAAATAAAGTATATGTAAAATGGATCGGCAAGAAGGATCAGCTCCCGTTTTTTATTAATACAATGTCAAAAAAAATGATTTATTCTCCTGAAAAAACAATAACTGCAATAGATTTTTATCCCAACAGGGATGATGCGTTTATCGTAAGATTTGATGACGGGTCTTTATATGCCGTTGAGATTGACACAAGGTTCGGGTATCAGAATTCATATAAAATAGTTAAGTATTGCAGCAGCTTTCTTGTGAATTATGAGATGCTTTTTTATTTCATAGGGAATAAGCTTTACAGTATAGATTTTTCATCTTAACGGAGAGTGGTGATTCAAACACGATAATTTTTTTGTGAATGTTTTGTGATTTAAAACTGATAAATCTCCCGGCTACTTCG
>PGXT01000070.1:16045-21658 GCA_002839285.1 Spirochaetae bacterium HGW-Spirochaetae-5
ATATACGTTCAGGTGTGAAGATGTTTAGTGAAAAGTAACTCTTAAATTACAGCAGCAAGACAAGAAGAGAAAAGTTTATGAAAGCAATATTCCTTGGTACTAACGGCTGGTTTGAAACTGAAACCGGAAATACATTATGTGTGCTGATCAAAACGGCTGAATACGATATAGTCTTTGATGCTGGGAGCGGTTTTTTCAAGCTTGATAAATTTATAGACGGTACAAAACCGGTGTATCTTTTTCTAAGCCATTTTCACATGGATCATATATCGGGGCTGCACGGACTTTCTAAAATTAATTGTAAAAACGGTCTATTTATTGCCGGACAGAGCGGCACCCGCGATGTAATTAATCATTTTGTAAACAAGCCTTTTACAGTGCCGCTTAATGAACTGAAGTACACTGCTGAAATTCTTGAGCTTCCGGCTGATAAAGATATGATCCCTTTTGAATTGGATTTTCTTCCTCTACTTCATTCCGATCCCTGTTTAGGTTATCGTATAACAGTTGATGGAGGTACCGTAGCATTCTGTACAGATACAGGTTACTGCGAAAATGCAGTCAAACTCGCCCGGGATGCGGATCTTCTTATTACCGAATGTGCATTTTTACCGGGAGAGGAGAACACTGAGTGGCCTCATCTTAATCCGGAAACTGCCGCCCGGATAGCGCTGGAGGCTGGTGCAAAAAAACTTTTGCTGACACATTTTGATGCAGCCAGATATACAAATTTTGAAATGAGAAGAGATGCAGAGATCGTGGCACGTGAAGTTTTTCCTTGTACTTCAGCATCGGCAGATCTTATGGATTTAGAAGTGTGATATCTCCGATTAATTTTGCTTTTTGCTTGAACTCACTGAAGAGTCTATTGAAATAAAGGAAACAAATTATGATAAAAATAGAAAACGTATCGCTGGACATCTATGGAAGCAGCAGGAGAATCCTAAGTGATATAAACTGGCATATAGAGAGAGGGGAGAGCTGGATACTCTTCGGCAGAAACGGATCGGGGAAGACTAAACTTCTTGAAATTATCACAGGTTATCTTTTTCCCACTGAGGGTGATGTTATCCGATTCGGACACGGGCATATCGGCTCGGATATCCGGGAGACCCGGAAGCGGATCGGTTATGTGAGCTCGGCTCTTCGTGAAAAATTCAACAGGGATGAGACTCTGCTCGACACTGTGCTGAGCGGCCTTTATGCTTCTATTGGTCTTTATCGTAAACCCTCAGTTGATGAGACTGAAAAAGCACACAGGCTTCTTGTGAAAACGAATCTGGCGGGACGCGAAAACGATATCATCGGGCATCTCTCCGAAGGGGAGAAGCAGAAAGTGCTCATGCTTCGGGCGCTTATAAACGATCCCGATATACTGATACTCGACGAGCCATCTACCGGTCTCGACATCGTTGCAAGAGAGGATTTCCTCGATTCAATTACTGGGTTAATGCAGGGCAGGGACCATTCTCTTATATACGTAACGCATCATGTTGAGGAGATAATCCCCGTTTTTAGCAGAATATTCGTAATAGATGATGGAAAATGCTTTTTCAACGGAACTGTTGACGGTGCGATCGAAAATAAAATTTTCAGTTCGGTTTTTCAAAGAGATATAGAAGTTTTCAGAAGAGGGGAGAGGCTTTACTCGTCTCTTGGTTAAATAGCCAGTAGAGTTTTATCTCCCCCATTTGCAGGGGAGATGTCTTTTCCGGTGAGCAGGTGTTATTGCGGATCAATCCCCATCTTACCACTGATGCTCTTTATGTTTATCTTCAGAACATTTACTTTTCCAAGATCATCATCAGTGGGGTCTGTATATTCAAACTGTCCGCCGTATTTTCTCATAATGGCATCCAGCGCTTCTCTCTTCTCTTCGATTGCTGTTATTGTCTCAGCATTCCCTTCTATCAGTATTGACCAGTATCTCATACTGAAGCCGCATGCTTTTTCTGCGATGAAAAGATTACCCGGCGCGCTGATCTCAAAACATACAACGGGATTCTCCGATATGTTGTCGAGTTTTCTCCCTTTAAACGCGCAGTGTATGTAAATCGCGTCATTCAGATAGGCGTAATTCACAGGGGTGATATAGGGAACATTATCTTTTCCTGATGTGGCAAGTCTTCCGTAGACCTGATGTCCCAGCATTTTTCGGCATTTGTCCTCTGACAGCCATTCAACCGGCATAGTAACCTCTCATTAAAAATAAAATTAAGCCCAGCGGCTTTTGCAGTAGTATAATCCGCTCTCTGAGATCTGGAGACCCTCCGTATGCTCAAGAAGAAGACTCTCCTCTTTGAGATCTTCAAGCATGGGGCGGAGTGCAGAACCGGAAAGCCCTGTTTCTGTTTCAAGTTCATCAATAGTCATAAACTTATCAGTTCCTGCTTTGTGAAAAATTTCATGGAGTATATCGTATTTATTCATTATTATTTACCGTTTTTAACTAAACTTAATTCGCTTTGCGATGTCCACTTTTTTTTATAAAGCATGTTTTATGATCGATTTTTTTAACTCATTATGTTTGATTATCAGAGTTTTAAAATTTCGGTTAAATTCCCGCTCGAAAAGGGGCATAATATCAGAAATACGGAGGGGATATGATATACAATCTGGGTGACAAAAGGGTCTCTTTTAAAAGTGACGATTACTATATTGCTGAGAGTGCTCATGTAATAGGGGATGTTGTTATTGGAGACGGTGCCAGCGTCTGGTTCAATGCCGTAATCAGAGCCGACACCAGCACGATTATTCTCGGCGATGAAAGCAATGTTCAGGATGGATGCGTACTTCATGCAGAGGCCTGGAACCGGTTAGTAATCGGGAGGGGTGTAACCGTGGGACATCTTGCAATGCTTCACGGATGTACTATTGGAGATTACTCCCTTATCGGTATAAATTCAGTGGTATTAGATGAAGCCGTGATTGGTAAAAACTGCCTGATAGGGGCAAATGCTCTGGTAAAGTCTAAAATGGTTATACCTGACGGTTCTGTGGTTATGGGGTCCCCTGCTAAAATTATACGTGAAATTACAGAAACAGAGATAAAGATTATTGAAGCTGGAGCAAAACACTATGTTGAAAACGGGAGAAAGTTTAAACTTACGCTTGTTGATATTTAGTTTTTTGATCTAAAACACAGTATTATGAAAAATGCCATGTTTTGCACTTTTTTTATGGTCATTTACTGACATGTCAGCGGATGTCTTGCTTTTTAATGTTATATGTGAATTTATTGTCATATATTCTGTGTTGTTTTTACGAGTCAATATTCAGTTTAAAATACAATAATTGTGATGAGACTATGTTTGACATACTGGAAACCGAAAATGAAATAATTTATCTGATAAAAGAGAATGATATCTTTCCGCATATCAAAGTCTTTGAAGAACATATAGATTCTTTCATAAAAAATGACCATAGGGATCTCGTTTTTGATATGACGCATTTAGAGGGTGTTGACTCGATGTTTTTATCAGCTATTGTGAGATTCAGGACAAAACTCTCCATGGGGGGGCGTACTCTTCGTATTGTAAACTATAATGAATATATACTGAAATGCTTCCAGCTTCTCCATCTCGACGGTCATCTCCTGGGTTGACATACTTCCGTAACTGTCTCCCCTGGAGATGGCTGACTTGTGCCCGTATCTCGTACAGCCCCCTAAATCCCCCGGAGGGGGACTTAGGGGGCTGTACAAAAAGATGCGAGGTAATGTCTCCCCCGTCAACGGGGGGAGGCCGTTAATCTATTTTAAATTTATTTACAAGATTATTCAGCAGTTCAGACTGAGATGACAGCTCTTCCGAGCTTGCCGCAAGTTCCTCTGAGCCGCTTGCAACACTCTGAGTTACGTCATTAATCCTGTCTATCGCTTTGATAATTTCGTTACTGCTTACGCTCTGTTCCTGCATCATTGTGGAGATCTCTTCCGACATCCTGTTGACCTCTTTTGCGTTTCCGGCAGCTTTTTTGCTGTTTTCATCAAGCTCAACAGATGATTTTGCAATCTGCTCCATTAGTTCAGCTGTATTTTTAACATTGGCGATTATAAGTCTCAATGATTCTGCTGTCTTTGCGACAAGCTGTGATCCCATTTCAACTTTGTTGTTAGATTCAAGAATGAGCTTTTTAATCTCACCGGTACTTCCCGCTGTCTGTTCTGCAAGTTTTGCAATTTCTTCGGCAACTACGGCAAATCCTTTTCCGTGATCTCCGGCTCTTGCTGCTTCTATACTCGCATTAAGTGAAAGAAGATTTATCTGGTCAGAGATATCGTTAATTATGGAAACGAAATCTGTTATCCGGCTGGAACTTTCATTTATAGCTTTCATCCCTTCAACGGTCTGTCCTAAAACCTGTTCACCGTCGATGGCGTATTTATAAGTGTCATCGGCCATACGGCTTGCGTTCTGAGCCGTTTTGTTAATCTGATTTATTGAATCAGAGAGCTGTTCCATGAGTATTTTATTGTCACCGGCCCTTGCTGCCTGTGCTTTTGTAGTATCAAATACCGAGTCAATTGTAGCCTTTATCTGCTCCATTGCAGAAGATGTCTCTTCAATTGAAGCCGCCTGATCCTGTGCAACGCTTGCAAGTGATCCGCTTGAGTTTGTCATCTCTATAGATGAATGCGCAATATGATCTGAGCTGTTTTTTATTGTTTTGATCATACTTCCCAGCTGCTCGATAAGTTTGTTGAATAATCCGGCAACATTACCGACTTCATCGTGTGTTCTGATGGCAATTTTCTGCGTAAGGTCACCCTCTCCATGACCCATCTCTTCAAGTGCCATTGCAACTTCATCAAGAGGGCTGAGAGCTTTTTTTATAATAAAAATAATTAATGCGATACCTGTCAGATATATCAGAAAGTATAATATGTTGTTTATGATAAGGTCTCTGACGAGAGTCGGAGATAGAGCATCGAGCTTATAGGTTAAAACCATTGCTCCATAGAAATCGCCGACTTTGTACCCCTCCATTTTTTTCCCGGTAAAATCGAGACCCTCTTTATTTCCCCAGAGTTTCTCTGATGTTGCCGGATCTCCATGGCATTTTATACACTGGTCAGCCATTCGTAATGTCTGGTAATAGTGGAGCTGGTCGGTTTTACGGTCCACGAAATAGTATTCATCGAGATTTTCATTTTTCAGTTTCTCGAAAATTTTCAGGTCCTCTTCTCCGGCGGTATTTGCCTGATTTCTGGGATTTACAACCGGTGTGCGGAATTTGAAGATGGTGTTCTCACCTGCCTGTTTTATTGCATTGAAAGTTGAAACGATGGGGATAATCGAATAATCTTTATTATCTACGTTTTTTTTAATTGCGGCAATATCAAACATGCCGGTTTCCCAGTTCTGGGAAGTCTGCTTCAGTACGGCTTCTCCCATGGCTTTCACAGCTCTAACATGCTGGATAAGACCCTCTCTTGCCACCTCTTTGATGTCATTCATGGAAAGAATTGTTCCGATGATAGTTGTAATAAATATAATTGCTACAGTACCATAGATTATTTTACTCTTAATGGTTGTATTTTTGTAGATGATTTTGTATGTTTTTCTTAACAGCTTTGTCTCTTTTTTCATGTTTTCCCTGCAGAAGTATTTT
>PGXT01000070.1:21701-26791 GCA_002839285.1 Spirochaetae bacterium HGW-Spirochaetae-5
TTTTTAGACCGGATGATTTTTAATTAATAATTTACCAGTTATAAACTTAAAATCCCCCCGTTTCGCATTGCTCAACATCCCCCTTTAATAAAGGGGGTTATGAAATCACGGGAGTTTAAACCCTCTTTATCAAAGAGGGTAACCATAGGCCGGGAGATTTTTCGGTATTATTTAGAGAACTATTTAATGAAAATCTATCCGGTCACAGCACTAGATAGTTTACGCCGGTATTTTCTTTATTTTTTCAAATAAATCTTTCTTTACATATATCGCGTTAAAAAAGTGAATAGGTGAAATCTGTCTCCGTCGCGCCAGTGGTGCGGCGGAGACAGATTTCCGTAGGTTTTTAAGCAATTATGAAATTTAAAAAGGTTTTTAGAGCAGATAATAATGAATAAGAGCGACATATTAAAGATTACAGAGGCATACGGTCTGGCTCCGAATAAAAAATTCGGACAGAATTTTTTAATTAATGATTCTGTTATTCAGAAAATAGTCGATTCATGCCTGCCCGATGGTCAGCGTGTTCTTGAAATCGGACCCGGGCTCGGATCGATTTCAATCCCCCTTGCCGATAGAGCGCTTTCGTACACGGCCGTTGAGATCGATTCCGGATTTGTCCGTTATCTTGCAGAAACTTTCGGTCCGACGGGGAAGCTGGAGCTGATTCACGATGATTTTCTGAAGTCTGAAATAGAGGACAGATTCGATGTCATTGTTTCAAATCTCCCGTACTACTGCGCATCGGAAATTCTGTTCCGCATTGCAAAGAATTTTAAAGCTGAAAGAATTCTTGTAATGATGCAGAAGGAGATGGCGGATAGAGTTATTGCAAAAGCCGGCAGTGAAACCTACGGCGCGCTCACGGTAACTCTTTCATATTATTTTGAGTCAAAGATTCTTTTTAATATAGCCGGTGAATCGTTTTATCCAAAGCCTGATGTTAAATCATCGTTTCTGCAGATGCTTCGAAAGCCGAGATTCTTCACTCTCCCTGAACATGAGGAGATGTTTCATCTTATAGTAAAATCTGTATTCTGGGGGAGGAGGAAAACTCTTCTGAAGTCGCTTACAGATTCGCCCCATCTTGAAATGAAGAGAGATGTTGTTGAAAATATTCTGCAGAACTGCGGAATCAGACCTGATGTGAGAGGGGAGAAACTCTCACTTGAAGAATTTATAAAACTCACTGAGGGAGTAATCAATAACCGCTGATGAACAATGAAAATAACGGGAATATAAAGAATAACAGTATGAATAGGGAACAAATTAAAGAGACTCTGGGGCGCTTTCTCCATCAGGTTCAAAAGCCTGCAAGATACTTCGGCAATGAACTGAACATGACAGTAAAGATCGATGCGAAGGTCCGGGTTGCCATATCGTACCCGGATCTTTATGAAGTGGGGATGTCCAATAACGGAATTAAAATTCTATATGATGCGGCAAACAGAGTTGAAGATGCCGCCTGCGAGAGAGTATTTGCTGTAGCTCCGGACTATGAGCATGAGCTCCGTACAAGGGGGATACCGCTCTATACTCTGGAGACTTATACTCCGCTCCACGAACTCGATGCAGTGGGGTTTAATCTCTCCCATGAGCTTCTTGCATCCAATGTGCTGCAGATTCTCGATCTCGGAAGAATTCCCATGCTGCGTAAAGAAAGAAAAGATTCAGATCCATTTGTCATAGCTGGAGGTGAAGCAGTTTCAAATCCTTTCCCATATGCGGATTTTATTGATATTTTTTTTATCGGCGATGGTGAAGAGGGATTTTCGGAAATCATTAAGACACTGCTTCATTGCAAAAATTCAGGAATTACTGCGAGAGATCTGATTCTCATTGAGCTTAAAAAAATTGAAGGTGTGCTCCTGTCGAAGGATTATAACTTTAATTATACAGGACTCAGTGCTGACATTTCGGAATATAAAAAAGTAAAAAAAGTTTCGGTAACTGCCGATGCATGTTTTACTCCGGTTAAGCCTCTTGTTCCGTCAATACGTATTTCACAGGAGCGGGCTGTTATTGAGCTTGCGCGGGGATGTTCCAATCTCTGCAAGTTCTGTCACGCGGGATACTACAGTCTGCCGTACCGTCCATTTAATGCAGAGAAGGCGGCGCGCGATATATTCTATCAGCTGGATAATACAGGTTACGACGAGGTGACTCTCACTGCTCTTTCGATTGGTGACTATAAATATATGGTTAAACTTCTTAACGATGTTCTGCCGGAGCTGACTGAACGGGGAGTATCCATTGCACTACCTTCACTGAAAGTGGACAGAACTACTCTTCCGATTATTGAAACAGTTTCGAATCTTAGAAAGAGTTCCCTAACATTTGCTGTTGAGTCCGCTTCTGATGAAATTAGAAGCATTTCAAATAAAAAAGTGAAGAGAACTGATCTTTTTGATGTTGTAGATTATGCTTTCAATCACGGATGGAGGATGATCAAACTCTATTTCATGATAGGTCTTCCCGGATGCGGTGAAGTCGATGAAGCTGAGGAGATTATTGCTTTACTTAAAGATCTTGTGAAAGTGGGGAGGGGTAAGAAGGATATAAATGTGACTATCTCGCCGTTTATACCGAAGCCGCATACTCCATTCGATCACGAAAAGCAGATGAGCATGGAGTATTTTCATGATGTAATACGTAAAGTCAAATCCGCTTCTCCGCGTCAGATAACTATAAAGAATCACGATGTGCGGTCATCTTTCCTTGAGGGACTTCTGGCGCGTGGTGACGAACGGATCGGTGCTGTAATTTATAACTCATATCTTGATGGTGCAAGACTCGATTCATGGCACGAATATTTCCGTTTTGATATATGGATGAAAAACATCGAAACTCATCTCCCTGAATGGAGGAACTATCTGGAGGAGAGAACCGGCGACGTGACATACCCCTGGCAGGTTATTGAAACCGGTGCCGAGAAAGCGATCAATGCGATGCGCGGCAGAAAACTCGATCTGGAGGGATACCATCCCCCTGAAAAGAGATATTCCGAAGACCTTAATCCCGAAAGCAGTAAAAGTGCAGTGAAAAGTTTTGAATTGAAATATCCCACGGAGCAGACTTTACGTTTTGTTTTTACTAAAACCGGTGTGGGTAAATACATAGGGCATATCGACTTTAATGAAATTATTAAAAGGGGATTCCGTATGGCGGGAGTTCCGGTCTCATTCAGCCAGGGATTTAACAAGCGGGAGAGAATCTCCTGCGGTTATCCCGTACCATTGGGTGTCGAGAGCATAGCCGAGATTGTAGATGTCGACCTGTATTCAATACTCACTGAATCAGAAATAGCTGAACTGCCGGGTAAAATTAATCCGCGTTTACCGGAATTTCTTAAAGTTGAAAAAGTCCGCGAGCGTGAAAAGAGCGTAACTATTATGGCTCTGACTCATGCTGTTGAATATACCGCAGAGTTCAGCGATTCAGCTGCTCTTAAAGATGCCTTGGCGTATCTTGTTGGCAGTGAAAACTTTATTAAAAAGGGCAAAAAGGATAAGGCTGATCAGGAGTATCCTTTAAAAGATATTCTCAATTCATACAAGATCGATGGTAATTCTCTGACGCTGACTCTCTACACCGGGAAAGAATCTTCTGTGAGGATAGATGAATTTCTTTCGGGTATAACAGGTATCAATGATATAAGCGGTTCAGGTGTGAAGATTGTCAAGCAGGCCCAGTACACAATTGAAGATGGAGCAATGAAGCTGCTTCAGTAGGGAGCTGACCATTTTTCATTCTTCAGCATCTCCTGGCCTTTAAGTTCAAGTTCGGCGGACCTGTCCCTTTCGCCGATCAGTTTGTATATCTCCGAGAGCTGGAAGTATACATCTGTATTCTGCGGATCAAGTTTCAATGCCTGTTCATAGTTTTTTATCGATAGATTTATGAAATATTTTCTCCGTTTCATATCCGGCTTATTATTGTAGTATATGTTCCCCAGGTAGATGTATGTCAGATGGTAATCAGGCTTATTTCTTTTCAGCTCTTCAAGTATGGTTACCGCCCTGTCGTATTCTCCCGTCTGTCTGTATGCGTCTGCAAGTCCTATGTAAGCTTTAATGTGTGCAGGGTTCACCTCCAGTGCTTTCTTAAACTCAATAGCTGCACGGGATGGATTTTTTTTTCTCAGCTCTTCTGCTCTATTGTATATCGCCTCACTTTTCGTAATTCCGAGATCATAGCACTGCTTAAAATATTTTTCAGCTTCCGGAATCATATTTTTTTTATAATGTATTCTTGCAAGATTTATCAGTGCTTCAGGGTTGTCCGGATTGAGTGAAACACTTTTATTGTAGTGTATCATGGCGGAGTCGTCTCTCTGGAAGTATTCATCAATGTTCCCCATGGACGTATGAATACGAGGCTGCGCATCATTAATTTCCAGAGACAGGAGAAAATATTTCTCCGCGGCGTACATATCCTTATTCATAAGAGAAATTTCCGCCAGAACATTTGCCGCCTCGTAGCTTTCGGGATTCTTTTTCAGAGCCATCTTCATGCTGTCATAGGCATCTTTGTACATCTTCGCTGCATATTGCTTCCGGCCCTTCTCCAGATTGTATGTCCAGTGGTATTCTTCGCGGGCAGAAGCGCCGATATTCAAAGAAAAAATAATTATCAGATAAAATATTTTTTTTATAAGATTTTTTATTGACATATTCCGTGTACAGAATAGATATGTATAGTCTTTTGAAGATGTGGTCAGGTAGCTCAGCCGGTAGAGCAGGGGACTGAAAATCCCCGTGTCGGCGGTTCGATTCCGTCTCTGACCAAATTTTTTTTCTTTATTCATTAGTTTCCTCAAACAACCTGCATTTTAATTTTCGACCGTTTTAAATTCAACCGAAATAATTAAAGTTAGTATATTTTATCCATAAAGGGTAGAGTATATTAATTTTATTTTCAAACAAAAAAAAGCAGAGGCTTTCGCCTCTGCTTTTTCTATATATCTCCGTTTGACCGGAAAATTTAAATTCTAATTAAGCCTGAGCAAGTGTTACTGCCGCAGTGTTTACAATCTCTTCTACAGAACATCCTCTTGAAAGGTCAGTGATCGGCTGAGCAAATCCCTGAAG
>PGXT01000070.1:26830-31304 GCA_002839285.1 Spirochaetae bacterium HGW-Spirochaetae-5
TCAGGGAATATGAGAGTATTTGCGAAACCTGCTACAGTTGAACCTGGAGCTTTCTGCTGGCCGACGCTTGCAACGAGTGCAGCATCTGCCTGAAGTTCTCCGTCTACTTTTAGATCAGGAGCCATCTGTTTAATCAGCTCAAGAGCTTTTACTACTTTATCAACATTCTCATGTTTTGCAGATCCCTTTGTTGAGAAAGAGAGAAGTGCAACGATAGGCTCTGTGCCCAGGAATTTTCTGCATGATTCTGCAGACTGAATTGCTATTTCAGCAAGCTGCTCAGCTGTAGGATCGGGAATTGTGGCACAGTCTCCGAAGATCATAAGTCCGTCTTTTCCCCATTTTTTGTCAGGCATATCCATTACGAAACATGAAGATGCAGATTTTACTCCTGGAGATGTTCCGATGATGTTGAATCCCGCAAGAAGAACTTTTCCTGTTGAATTTTCAGCTCCTGCAACCATAGCATGAACCGCATTTTTCTTAACCATCATTGCGCCCCATCTGAGGTTATCAAGCATCGCCTTAGCCGCTTCCTCTTCAGTTACACCTTTGTGTTTTCTCATTTCAAAGAATGCGTTTGCATAATCTGCTTTAAGATCAGTTGTTGCAGGATCGATTAGTGTAATTCCATCAAGTTTTACACCCTGCTCACCAGCTACTTTAGCTATCGCGTCATGGTTTCCTACAAGGAAAACTTCTGAAGCGATGCTTTCGTCAATAATCATTCTTGCTGCTTTAACTGTTCTAGGCTCTGTTCCTTCTGCAAGGACAAGCTTTTTTCCGGCACTTTTAGCTTTCGCTCTCATAGCTTCTACAAAACTCATAATTAGTACTCCTGAATTAAGTTTATATTTATTTAGGTCCTGATGAATACATGTAATTTTGAAATTTCACACACCGGTACGAGGCGGAAAATTTCGGGTAACTGTATTAGTACAGTTTTAAGCCCGGTAATTACATTTTTTGTCAGAATCTTTTTTTAGTGAGTAGATACATAATTTCATATACACTGGACAAATAATTGCAAAATGTCAAGAATTTAATATGAAACTCACCTGTTTAAGCTCATAGAATTTGAAATCCCAAGAGATGTGTAGATATCTCTTGTTGCTCTGCTCTGGTTAAGAGTGTAAAAATGTATACCCTTAACATTGTTATCTATCAGTTCGTGAACCTGTTGAGTGGCCCAGTGGATTCCCACTCTTTCAACATATGAATCATCCTCTGCCCGTGCGATTGCCCTCTGCAGTTTTGCCGGGATCTTTGTGCCAAGTGCAAGTTCAGCCATCCTGTTCATCCCTTTTATTGATGTAACAGGCATTATCCCTGCAATAATCGGTATTTTTATGCCGGCTATGTCGCATCTCTCGCAGAAATCATAAAAATCGTTATTATCGAAAAAAAGCTGAGTACAGATATAATCTGCCCCGGCATCGACTTTTCGTTTGAGATTATCCATCTCTTTAATTCTATTGGGAGTTTCCGGGTGACCTTCTGGATATCCGGCAACGCCTATCCCCATTGAAGGGAAGTGTTTTTTTACATATTCTACAAGTTCAGAGGCGTATTCAAAGCCCCCTTCGGTTTTAATAAAACGGTTCGATCCCGCAGGCGGGTCCCCTCTGAGGGCCATTATGTTTTCAATTCTGTTTTCACTGTATCTTGTTAATATTGAATGTATCTCTTCTACGGTTGATCCGACGCAGGTGAGGTGTGAAACCACCGTAAGATTTGTCTGATTCTGGATTTTAACAATAAGATCATGTGTAAGATCACGGGTCGATCCCCCCGCGCCGTAGGTTACGCTTACATAGGCTGGTTTAAGATTAACCAGTTCTATGATGTTCTGAAAAAGCGCTTCAGATGACTTTTCAGTTTTAGGGGGGAAGAATTCAAAACTGAACGAAATCTTGTGATTGTCTATAATTTCTCTAATATGCATTGTTTTTCCTTTAGAGTTTTATAAAACGTAACAAGAGAGCATTGTGTCAATAAATTAATTTATGGAGGGGTATCAACTTGTCCTGAAAAATTCCAGTACATTTTTCATGCTCTCGGCCTGGGCGCTTATCTCTTCGGCGGATGATGCTATCTGCTCGGCACCGGCTGCCTGGGACTGAGTCTGTTCGTTTATCTGATCCATGGTTTTTGAGATCTCCATGTGGGTTGCAGTCTGTTCACTAGTTGAGTTTGATATGTTGTCCGACATCTCCATAACCTGACCTGTGGCTTTAAGAACCTGTTCGCTTGACCGTGCCTGGACATCTGAAGAATCCGCTATTTTCTGGACCAGTTCCTTGGTGCTGGTAATATTCTTTATTATATTCGATAAAGCGGTGGAAGTTTCATTTATATCCTGGATACCCTGTTTAGCCGATTTGACACCGTTGGATACAAGTCCCGTTATGCTCTTTGCCGAATCGGCTGTCTGTTCGGCCAGTTTCCCGATCTCGTCGGCAACAACGGCGAAACCGCGTCCATGGTCACCGGCTCTTGCAGCTTCGATCGCCGCGTTAAGCGCCAGGAGATTAACCTGATCGGAAATGTCGCTTATCATTGATACCATTTCGGCTATCTTAAGGGAGTTTTCTTCGATGCTGTTCATACCGGAGATGGTATTCTGCATGAGCTCACTCCCTTTCTTCGCTTCTATTGCTGTTATATTGGCTACATTGAGCGCGCTTGTGGCATCGGAGTTAACAGATCTTACAATTGCGCCTAGTTCCTCCATTGCCTTGTATGTGTTTCTGGAATGGTCGGACTGGACTTTCGAATTATCTGCAATAGATTCATTCGATGCCGATATCTCCTCAAGCGATGCCGTAGCCTCTTCAACTGCCGCAGCCTGAGACTGGGCACTCTCTGCCAGGTTTGAACTTGTAGCTGCAAGTTCCTCTGCTGATGATGCAAGCTGGTTTGATGAACTTAGAGCTGCGTTGATTACCTCAATTATTTTATCCTGAAAATTTTTCAGATTCTTTATCATATCTCCGAATTCGTCCGAGAGAAAATCGCTGCTGCGCATTGTGAGGTCACCTTCGGAGAGTTTCCCGAATATGCGGATTGTATTTCTTATCGGCGTGGAAAAACTCATCCCTATTTTGTAGATCATTATCACCACGCATATGATAATGAATATAAGGCCGATAAGCACATTAATAATAATCTTATCAACTTCTTTCATCAGTGTAGACAGGTAGCTTATTGAAACAAGATAGTGGCCCGTACTGTTGAGCTTAAATTTCTTAAGCAGAAGTCCTTTATTGTTTATAACATATTGCTGATAATCGGGATCTGTTCCATGAACAAATTCTGTAATATCTTTTCCGGATTCATCTTTCAGGTCTACGCCGACAATCTTATCTACAAACTTCGAATCTTTGTGATAATTTATCTTTCCGTTAGTATTCATGATCATAAATACGGTTTGATTGTCAGTGCTGGAACTGTCTATAATCTCAGTCATTGAATCAATTGAAATAGTAGCTCCAACCCCGGAGGATGTTAATCCATTAATCAGATTGGGAACCGCACAGACTATTGCTTTTTTGCCGGTGGTTTTACTGGTGATAAGATCTGACCAGATAAGTTTGTTTTGTTCCCTGACGTCTTTTATATATTGCCTGTCTGAAAGGTTAATTAATCCGGCGTTTGAATAGGTTGTTCCATTATTTTTAAAAATAAACAGAGTATTTACGCTTTTGTTGATACGCTTATCAAAAAGTTTTTTGGCAAGAATCAGGCCTTCCTGCTGAGAAATTTTATCAGGCTGGATAAGATTCATATATGAATAAATTTCAGTTTCAACTGATTTAAAATTCTGATCAAGTTCTGCCCTGATTTTCTCAGACTGTGAAGCAGTTGATTCTTTATAATTTTTAATTGTACGGTTTACATTGATGCTGTATATACCTATCCCGACAACAAGCAGTACTGTTATCATGAATGCTAAAATCGGAGCGAGAAGTTTTTCAAATATAGCGAGAGATTTTAAACCGGTTACTGTTGTTAAAGGGTAAAGTATGGTCTTCATCCGGTAGTAGTGATAAAGAGTGACCGCAAGAGCCAGGAGTAAACCGAGAATGGTAAAGAAAATAATCTGTATAGGTGTGTATATTATTTTCTGCTGATAGCAGATTATCGAGATGAGCATTGAGTTAAGAATTAGAACTGCTAATATGATTATGTTAGCAAGCCGCGGCATATTCTCTGCCAGCTTTAACGATTTTTTATCACGGATGTTTCCGTCGATCATCATCTGTAATCTCTTTGTAACCAGGAACCACGTGAAAATCACAATTGCTAAAAGAGGAATTGTAATCATAAGAAGTGCCGGAATGATTTTCAGAAAAGATTTTGATCCGATCCCTATGATCATGAGAAAAAACATGAATATTGGATGAAAGATTATATTAAATATGAAGTTTTTAAGAAGGTGAGAGTGTATTTCGCTTAATTCAATTCGACTCAT
>PGXT01000070.1:31338-43672 GCA_002839285.1 Spirochaetae bacterium HGW-Spirochaetae-5
GATTAAAAAACTGAATTTTTTTGATTAATTCTTGACTTTATCGTATGTTTACGATAAATGTGTATTATGAAAAATAACAAAAAAGAGATATTTAAAGGTGAATCCCTGAAGCTTGCGGAATTTGCAAAAGCTGTCTCCCATCCCGCCCGAATTGAGATTCTGAAAATTCTTGCAGAAAAGAACAGCTGTATCTGCGGAGAGATTGTTCTTGAAATCCCCCTGGCGCAATCGACTGTTTCGCAGCATCTTAAAGAACTGAAGTCGGCAGGGCTCATTGCCGGTGAGATCGACGGCCCACGGTCATGCTATTGTCTTAATGCTGAAGGGATTGCCGTTATGCGGCGTCTCTTCGAAGGTCTGTTTGCTGTAATAGAGACTGATAATATAAAATGTAAATGCTGAAAAGGATAATGTATGAAATTTGAACCGATTAACACTCCTGATAAAAGATTTTCTCCCATCATCAATTCTAAACAGGATTGCGGATGTTCTGTTCCGGAAAAGGCGGATTCTATTTCCGGAGCCGCCAGTATTCAAGCTCCATACATAAGCGGATACATTAAAACCGCAACTGGAGATATCCCGCAGGTTTATACTGTTCTTTCCCGCCGTGATAAATGGGAGACTGTTAAGGCGCGGATGAGCTCTTTCCGGATGAGTTTTACAGTTGAGCCGGGAATTTACGCAGCTGGTAATCCCGATGAGAATTCAGATGTTATTGTAACGGCAAATTATAAGATGAGTTTTGATACTGTCCGCCGTGAATTAAATGGAATGAACGTCTGGATTCTTGTGCTTGATACAAATGGTATAAACGTATGGTGCGCGGCGGGGAAGGGGACTTTCGGCACAGATGAGCTTGTGCGGCGGATTTCCCGGACGAATCTTTCGAAGATTGTTTCGCATAAAAATGTAATTGTTCCTCAGCTTGGCGCTCCGGGGATCGATTCAGGTGAAGTCCGCAGAAAGAGCGGATTCAGAGTGGTTTACGGGCCTGTCCGCGCGAAAGATCTGCCGCTCTTCATCCGTAACGGATATAAGTGTGACGCGGAGATGCGAAGGGTCCGGTTTGGTATTGCCGACAGACTTATACTTACTCCAATTGAACTGAGACAGATATTTGCGAAGTTTCATTACTTTGCGCTTTTTGTTTTAATATTTTTCGGGCTGACAACTGAGGGGATTATATTCAGAGATTCTATTATGAAAGGATACTTTTTTCTTGCGGGGGGCATTCTCTCAATATTTGCGGGAGCGTTTTTTACTCCGGTATTTCTCCCCTATATTCCATTCAGAGCTTTTACAATGAAGGGCTGGATCGCCGGGCTTGTTCTGTCAGGAGGAGCTTTTTACATCTCTGGAGTTTTTGAATCTTATAATATATTTCTGGTAATATCGGCGATGATTCTCTTTCCGCTTCTTTCATCTTACATGGCGTTTCAGTTTACAGGCGCCTCTACATACACAAGTCTCTCCGGTGTAAAGAGGGAGCTTAAAATTGCACTTCCATTTTATATTTCCGGTTTGATTTTATCATTTATATTTCTGATTTTATACAAGGCTTCTGATTGGGGGATGATATGATTTATTTAAAAGATATTACAACACTGCAGGTTTTCCCTGAAAAGTGTACAGGTTGCGGAAGGTGCATTGAGGTCTGTCCGCATGCTGTATTAAAACTTGAAGATCGAAAAGTATTAATAGCTGATAAAGACCGGTGCATGGAGTGCGGCGCATGTGAAAAGAACTGCGACTTCGGTGCAGTGTCGGTTAATGCTGGAGTCGGCTGTGCAGCCGCGGTTATTAATGGAATAATAAGAGGGACAGAGCCGAACTGTGATTGCAGCGGATCATCGGGGTCATGCTGCTGATGTAAACAAATCCCCCCGTTTCGCTTCGCTCAACATCCCCCTTTGATAAAGGGGGTTTTGAAGACAGATAAGGTCAAAACCCTCTTTAATAAAGAGGGTGGCCGAAGGCCGGGAGATTTTAAAGTATTGTATAATAATGGTTTGCAGAAAATTAGTAATTTTGCTATTGCACCTGAAGGGGTTAACTGATGTCTTTCATTAGAAAAGAGTGCAGAATCGGAAATGTTTATTTAATTGATACACTTCAGTTTAATATGGAGACGATCACCAGTGTTTACTGTTACAGTGATGGTGAAAAATCTCTGCTTATGGATATTGGAACCTCTGATAATATTAATACTGTGTTTGAATCGCTTGCAGGCCATGGGATTCCCCTTGAAAGTCTTGCGGGAATTGTGCCGAGTCATTATCACTTCGATCATGGCGGCGGTTCTGCTGAACTCTACAGCCGGATGAAGGATATAAATAAAGATTTTAAAATCTACACAAACAGCATTACAAAGAAAAATCTTCAGGATTCAGCTGGCCATATTCACGGTGCAAAGACAACTTTCGGGAAATTTGTCGGCACAATGGATGTGATCCCCGATGAAGCGTTTTCAATTGTTGAAATGGATGATTTTCTTCCAATAGAATTTTCCGGGGGAGAGAGGGTTAAACTTCTGCATACTCCGGGGCATACATCGGATCACTGTTCCCCTACGGTTGTTTCAGGCGGCAGAACTCTTTTTACATTTGCCGGCGAGGCCATGGGGACAATATACACAAGCGGCAGAATGCTCTCAACCCCTACATCCATGCCCCCTAATTTCTGCTACGATGATTATATATCAAGCATGAATAAGATAAAAGTTATTAATCCGGAAATGATAGGGTTCTGTCATTTCGGAATTATTTCCGGTACGGAGGATATTGATTTTGTTTATAATGATCATCACCGTTTTATGAAGGAATTCCGGCAGGGGATAATCGATGCGTTTAACGAGAATCCTTCAACGGAACATGTTCTTGCAATGACCGGGCATTTGTGGAAAGATAGAATCGACAGTGAGTTTGCAGAGATAAAAGGGAGTGAAGCCTTTTTCGGAAATCTCCGTCTTGCGCTGACATATGGTGTAATGGTCGATCTTGGATTCCGGAAGCCTAAGTATGAGAGTAAAACTCCGGTATAGAATTTCAGAGAATCGGAGGATTGCCGTTTAAAATAAATTCCGCCTTTTCATCTTTGATGTTTTTTATAATGCATGAAAGATAAGATTTGAAATTAAGTGAATCCCCTACATTCAGGGTTAAATTTCCATCGGGCAATTCTACTTCAATCGAACCTGCCAGCAGCAGAATAAATCTCTCTCCGTTTTTTTCCGGGGGAGTCGATTTAACCGGGATTTTAGCAGATTCAGAGAGTGTAATTTTATACGATTCCAGTACATTGTTTCCGAGTTTTGACGCAAGCAGCGATACAGATACTCCCTCCTCTTTTGTGTCAAAAGTTTCAACCTCGGAGGCTCTGACTAGAATTGAGGTTTCTTTTTCAATCTGCCGGAAGAATTCGGATAATGGCACACGGTAAAAACGGAGAATTCCTTCGAGTGAATTTATAGATGGGGATGTTTTCCCGTTCTCCAGCTGAGAGAGCAGACCAGAAGTTACACCAACAGCCTCTGCTACTTCGGCAAGGGTAAACCCCCGGTCAAGACGGATTTTTTTAAGCAGAAGTCCCAGATCCATATGATTATCCACACGCAGCCTGTTAAGCAACATATACCATACCTTTCAAAATAAAAATTTTACCAGAGCCAATTATCCTATTTCAGGAAAATTATTGCAAGTACAAGAATTATTGTTCCTACAATTCCTGCAGCTGCAAGTCTTTTATATGAATCGCCGTACTGAATTTTTGGATCTTCCATTATATTACCCTCTTAATGTCATTATTCATTATATAGTAATGTTTAATAATATTAAGTTACATTGAAAAAGTCAAGGTTGTCAGTTTTTTAATGTAAAAAAATTTAGTAACTTCTCAATAACTGTAAGTATTTTATCTCCGCAGGGTCGAATAGCAATACTCCCACCGGCTTTTGAACAGTTACAAAATATTAAAATAGAATGTAAAATTCGCTTTGGGGATGAATGAGAGCGGTTTTAATATCAGTCTTTAATGCTTATTCTGTAATCGCTTGGAGTCATACCCGTGGACTTCATAAACACCGAGTTGAATGAAGATTTGGAGTTGAAACCGCTAGCCAGGGCAATTTCGAGAATTGTTTTATCCGGATATTCCGCCATCTGTTTCATTGCCTCCGTTATACGATATGAGTTTAAAAGTGTGCGGAAATTAATTTTTCTTTCTGAGTTGAGTATTTTTGACAGCTGGTGAGGGGTAATCATCAGATATTCGCTGAGCTTCTGCAGGGTTAGTTCTTCATCTGAAAATACTTTTTCTTCTTCCATGAGATCATCGAGACGTTCAAGTACGGCGGCAGTATCAATACCGTTGAGCATTGCTTTTGAGTATCTGATAGCTTTTGCTTCTTTTATCGCTTTCTGCGTAAACTCGGGGTATCGGAAACTGAAGAAAAAATACCACACCCCGGCAAGGGTAAGGAGGTAGATTGACGAGATATTAAGTAAGTTGTTCCCTATAACGCTTGCGGCGAGCATCATAAAACTGAAAAGCACAATGAAGAACATATAATAGAAAATAATCTTAAGCTCTTTAAAAGATTTATGGGTATTATTTTTCAGAAGCTGGAAAATATTTTTTATGGTAAGAATAAAATAGAAAATCATATATAAGTTTGAAACAAAATCTATCCCTCTTATTAAAGGATTGAGATTATATACCGGATACTTTGTGGGGAAATGAAGATAGTGTCTGACCAGGGCTCCATCGATAATGTTTCCGGATATAATTAAGATAAAAACTGTCAGCGCAGGGATAAAATGGAGCAGGTATGCTGCCCTGGATCTGGTTTTTAGTCCAAGGGCGGTTTTTATATAGAAATAGACAAAGGGGCCGATGGCAAACGCGGCTGTCATATCGGTATACAGAAGGTATGGAACAGACAGGATCAGATGAGATTTAAAAGCCCATAACATCAGTATTACATAAGAGAGACAGAAATATAACCCCGCAAGATTATAGTTTAAAAAATTTCTGTTTTTGTATGTAACCTGTATCAGGGCAAAGAGCGCAAGTATAACTCCGCATGAAAACTCGCTGTATTTTATAATGCTTTCTAACATTAAATAATCTATTACCTGGAAATTTTTTTTTACATAATAAATGTTCATAAACCGGCTGCATCTTAACTCAGTAACCCCGCGGTTAAGAGGGAGAATAAAGTTTATGATTAAGCATTCAAATGCTAAGTGCCAGATTTATTATTATTGTATAAAAAATAAATAAAAAAATTGTTATAATGTCCAAATTTATAATTCTGGACGACTCTTTTCCGGGAATGTGAAAAACAAAAATATAAGACCGGATTTGAGTGGAGATTTAAAATGACGCAGAATATTGTAAAAGGAATAATTCACACCATTGGTGCAATGATATTTTCAGTACTGCTGCTTGCATTTACTGCAGGCTGTGGTGATTCATCAGGTTCCGGTAAATCTCCAGCGGAAAGATCAAAACCGGTTCAGGATGTTAAGAAACAGGAGTTGTACGCAAAGGATCTTATGCAGAAACTCATCGGCAGCTGGAAAAATGATCAGGGGGATTCGCTTGTTGTTACGGATTCTTTAATGACTTATTACAAGTCTCATGGAGTGGAGGGATTTTGCGAAGTTGAATATAAACTGAAAGGGCTTGAAGGTGCACTGCCCGATGCAATCAGGATTGAACTTGCCCGTCCCGGCATGCCCTGTGAAGCTGTTGCAGCTTTTAATGAGGATAATTACATAACTTTCGGAATTCCCGGAGAGATGCCGGTTAAGCTTGTGCGGAGGTAAATCATTAATTGCCTGAATTAAGATTTAGGCAATTTTAAGATTACAGCATGTGCTTCCGGTGGAGAGGCACCATGCGTTGTCTCTGCAATCAATATTCTGCGTATCTATATCCTGATTTTGTAATCCTGCCAATATTATAATACAGCGGAACCTGGTTGAGTAAGCATTCCATCTTTTAAAAAATAAAAAAACGTCTAACTTTATAAATCTGGACGACCGCATCGTCGGGAAGTGATAGAGATAAACTGCATATTTTATAGATGCACATTTATCGCTCAATATTGGAGTGAAATATGAGAGTGTGCTTATCATAATGTAGTCACATTGAAAAGTCAGCTTTAATACTATTCTGATAAATGTCAGATTTTTTCGGGTAATTTTTTGAGATTTTTTATACTACATGGTATGGCATCATTTGAAGCAGATATTTATAAGATTTTTAAAGAGGAAGATTTTAATGAAGTATTTACATGCCGCAATATTTATTTCTTTAATAATACTTAGTTATTCAGGAATTGGAAGCGCGGAGTTTGTTTTTAAAAATGACGGTTCTATTATAAAAGGTTCTATAGTCGCTGATGATGTGGCAACTCTCTCTATCAGAAAAGAGGGGTCAGCAATAGAAAAGGTTAACCGTAAAGATATAATGAGAATAATTTATACCGATATGTATCTAGGCAAGGTCTATGTAAGATTAACATCTGGTGAAGTTATTGAAGGATATCAGGTCGATGAAGACCGTGATAACTATTTTTTCCGGAAGGATATTACAAAGCCGGAGGAGTTTACAATTCAGCGCAGAAAAGTAATGTTTATTGCCCGTACAAATCCTACTGATCTTGCCGGTATTCCGTCAACTGAGATTATAAAGATTACATGGAGCCCTCCGTTTAAACCTGCAAAGTTTTATAAGGTATATATACGTGATGTAAAAAATAACGAGACAAAGTTTAAAATCGCAGGTGAAACCGGCGATCTTGAATTTACTCTGAAAGATCTGCAGAAGAGCTGGAGTTACGAAGTCTATGCAACAGCCATTGCCGTAACAGGAGAGGAATCTCTCCCGAGCGAGAAAATAATAGTCAATACTCTTCCGGAATCTCCTGAAAAACTTAATATAGCGGAAAAACTTTCCGATGACGGCAGAAATGTAACTCTAACATTTACATGGGAAGATGTTAAAGATCCTGAAAGCAGGGTGAAGTCGTATACTATATATGAAAATGAGAACGGTGAAAGAAAAAAGAAGGGGAGTTCGGCGGGGAGTGAATTTATTATAAAAGATTTTCCTGCCGAAGGGCGGCACTGGTTTGAAGTGGTGGCAGTAAATGATCTGCATACTGAATCTGCAGAGATCAGAGCTGTATATGATGCCGGATATAAAGTTTATATAAGAGGTATGGGTGTATATATTTATCCTATTGGTACAATGAGTGAGCTTGCATCATACGGCTACGGCGGACTCCTTGATGCGGGAGTTTCAAAAAAGAGATACAGTATAGGAATTGAAACCGGATATCTGGCGTTCGCTGCAGCAGAAGAGATCGAAAGCATGATGATGATCCCGTTACTCATTGAGCTGGATTATCGTATTCCCCTTTTTTTTAACTTTTCTGTGATGCCTGTTGTGAAGGCCGGAGTGAGCTATGACACTATAAAATATATTGTGAGGGATAAAACTGATCCCCTGATCAGCAGTATAGACATCAGCAGCAGTTTTGATCCGATGGTATCTGCAGGAGTTTATCTCAATTTTGATATATCAGAGAAAATTGAATTTTTAGGCCGGGCTGAATATTCAATGATATTTCAAAAAAGCGGCAGGATGGACTATGCGGCTATTTCACTCGGTTTACAGTGTATTTTTTAAAGAAATCTCCGGAGGACAGGAGCTTAGCATGAAAAGAACAGTTTTTATATTTTTAATATCTGCATCATTTTTCTTTACCGCATGCGGCGACTCCTTTTACCAGGCGCAGAATTATTTCACGGGGCCTGTTGAGGGGGTTGGGCTTAAGAAGACTACATCAATTGTAAGCCTGGAGAGTGAGCAGCTTTATGCAATAGTAACACCTTCGAAAACTGAGAATAAAAATGTCATATGGACAAGCAGCGATACAAGCGTTGCCACAGTGGACAGTACCGGACTGGTTAAAGCTGTTGCAGTAGTAGCACACGGTGTGACAGCCGAAGCGACAATAACAGTGACAACAGAAGAGGGAGGATATAGCGCACAATGCAGGATTACTGTCGTAGAAAAACCTGTTCCCGTTACGGGGGTAAATATCAGCAAAGGAGCATCTTCACTTCTTCAGAATATGGGGGAACAGCTGACAGCAACAGTTTACCCTTCAAATGCAACCAATCAGAATCTGGTGTGGAGCAGCGACAATCCGCAGATTGTTTCAGTTGACAACAGCGGACTGGTCAATTCCAGCAATAATACAGGGGCTACAACTGTCAGAGTAAGAAGTGTTGATGGAGGTTTCTCCGCCTCCTGTGTGTTTACTGTCACCTCAACTCCGGTAGCTGTAACCGGGATATCGCTTAATAAGACGTCAACTACTATCGTCTCAGGAACTTTTGAAAATCTTTTTGCCATGATTACACCGGCAAACGCGACAAATCAGAATGTAACCTGGGCAAGCAGCGACAACAGTATCGCTTCCGTGGACATTGCCTCCGGCTCTGTAACAGGAGTTTCCGCCGGAGGGCCTGTTACAATCACCGCAACAACAGCTGATGGAGGGAGAACAGCAACGGCTTCTGTTACTGTCGTTTCAACAGTTAAGGCTGTTACGGGTGTTAATCTGAATAAATCCTCAACAACGATTAAAGCCGGGGGCATTGAAAAACTTGTCGCGTCAGTACTTCCGTCAGACGCGACTAATCAGAACCTCATCTGGAAGAGCGGCAACAGCCAGGTGGCAACGATAGACAGCGGCGGAGTTGTTACAGGCAGAACCGCCGGTACTGCTTCTGTGACAGTGACAACAGTTGATGCCGGGTTTTCGAAAAACTGCACAGTGATTGTTACTGCGGAAGATACATATTCAATAACATATAACGGGAACGGGGCTACATCGGGAACCGCTCCTGTAGACTCAACTTCGTATACCGCCTATTCAACAGCAATTGTGCTTAACAGCGGAAATCTTGCAAATACCGGATATACATTTGAAGGTTGGAGTACCACTTCGACCGGAGCTGTTGCTTATACAGCGGGATCCACTCTTACTATTGGAGGCAACGTGACCCTCTATGCTGTCTGGACCGCAAATCCGACTTATAAAGTCATATATCAGGATTCACTTCGGGATAGCGGAACTATCCCGTCTGACAGTAATAATTATCAGAAAGATTCAGATGTGACAATCATGGGTAATCCAGGCGGGATGTTCAGGGCGGGTTATAGGTTTTCCGGATGGAGAAAGAATTCAAGTACGGTCTATAGCCCCGGCCATTTGGTAAAAATGGGAACTTCTGATTTAATCCTCACCGCTATATGGAGTCCATTCGCGGTTTATGTCTGCGGGGAAGGGGCGAAACAGTACTGGATTGACGGCGCAGGGTATGAACTTGATAAGGGGGGAATGGGCCTTGCACCTATTGCAAAATCGATATTTGTCTCAGGGGATATATATATTGCCGCAAACCAATGGGATGACTTAAAGGGTTCAGTTACGGGTTTATATTACAAAAATGGGGTGATTACCAGGCTGCCGTGGGTCGGTTTTTCAAGTTATGGAGCTCATTATTCAATAGGTTCAATTATTGTAAACAACAGTGCTGTTTATATAGCCGGATGTAAATGGGGGTGGGGACAGGAACGTTATTCAGCTTTAATGTGGCAGACAAATACAGATACACCGGCAAATCCTCCGGAAACTGAAATTCAGTATCTCGGGAATGGTTCGTCGGTAACAGCAAATTCGATTTTTATTTCAGGTCCAGATGTTTATATTACCGGTACTTATGGTGCTTCGGCAGCATACTGGAAAAACGGACAACTTAATTTACTAACAGGCACAGCGGCAAATTCAATTGTTGTTTCAGGTAGTGATGTGTATGTGGCAGGGATATGTGACGATGGAGGAGTAAAGCCCTGTTACTGGAAAAATGGAGCCAGATTTATTCTGAATTCGACTGCTTCTGCAACGTCATCTGCGAATTGTATACAACTGGCTGGCGGGAAGGTGCACATTGCCGGGACAGACGCCACAAGTGAAGCCAGGTACTGGGTGTATGATGCGTCGACAAATGCTTATATATCAGATGAATCACTCTTCGGAGGGGTTAATGCTTATTCCATCTCTATCCCGCAATCTGGAGATATATATATTGCCGGTACTACCGGGACAAAAGCTGTGTACTGGCACAACGGCAAACCGGTTGCACTTACCGGGGGGACGAAGGCATATTCAATTGTTGTTAAATAATAGAATATGATTTTTTAAAAAATGATAATCGCTGGTGCATTGAAGATCTATATATGGCAAGAGCGGTTCGATTTTTTGCAGTAGAGGAATTCTAATGGAACATTTTACGGAGGTTTTTTTATCCGTATGATTTTAATCAATCTGCCGAATCCCGGCAGTGTTGAATATGTTTTTTAAAAGAAGGAGTAATAATTAATCCGGTAAAGCTTTACAAAGTATACATTCGTGAAAACAGGAAGGGTGAATCGTTCAAGATAGTCGGGGAGATAAATGATAATGAATATACCCTGAAACAGCTCGGTTTAATCTATGGCATGAGTCTGCATGGAGGCGTTGAGTATTCTGCGATCTTCCAGGATAGCGGCAGGATTAGCTTTATAAGCTATGCTATTGGAGTATCAGCGGTTTTTTAATCTGTGATTTAATAAAGTGGAGTTATTATGAAAAGGATAGTTGCAGTTATCTGTTTAATTTTTGCCGTATCATGTTCATTTTTTTACTGTGGAGATGGATCTGAGAGTAATTCCGATGCAGGGCCGGGCGGCAGTGAAATCAAAATTGCCATCCCGGGTGATCGTGCGATGATTGGAAATGTATATGATATGAGAATCGTAATAGGGAGCATTGATTCTTCAGGGAGCTTTACTGCATTTAAAACTATAAATGAGACAGTAAGCCGAGACGGTGCGTCACTTGCAGGAACAGTCCAGTCCGGAGATCTTGAAGCGGGTGAGAATTATATTATCAAAGTATATATTACAGCATCCTCAGAGATAGAGTCCTGCGCCGGGTTAGTTTTTTCGGAGTGTTCATTGCGTTCGACATGCCAGTGGACGTCCGCAACCGATGAGTGCTCTGACGCCATAGATCCACCTGGAACATTTGCTATGGGGGGTGCTGTTGTCAGAATCAATTCAGGTGAGACTGCCGTGGCTGAGATTACAAGGACTTCAACGGTTGTTACTCTTGCCGCAATACGATATGCTTTGACACGGACAATTCCGGTATCCCTTAATGATATTCCTGTCCCGGATATTGAAAAATTAAAAGCTGAAACGAATTCCCTTTCATCGGCAGAGTTTGATACATTGTATAAAGCTGCGGTACCAGGCGTTATGCCTGACCAGTTCGTTCCGGCAAACTGGTCGGATGGGCAGAAAGGTGTTTTGGATCAGATAATAACGGATTCGGGACTTTAGTTTTTTAAAAATATCGGATTTTAATCATATATTAATACCGTTTTTCCTGCGAATGCGGGGACCTGAATCTTTCACAGGGCTTAAAGTTTAAAATGTATTAATGAAGTATAAAGATTTGTTTTTATAGAGACCTGATCCCAGAGTTTGATATGAAGAGAAGCTATTTTCATTACTTATGGATTTCTTTCAAATGGGACGCCCTGTGAGGAAAATTTAAAAGGAATAATTTGTGTTATCCTTACTCCCATTCATTGGCAATGAACACGATGTCCCGGGCAGGTATTATTATAACATCCTGTCATTTGTCAGCAGGAAGCACGAATTGCACTCGACGAAAAGCGCCGGATAAGTGGGTAACAAATTTCTCATTTATTTACCCACTGATAAAAAATATCACTCAGCTGTATTTTATACTTTACATAATTTTTTTCTTGAAATAAAGTTTTTTTGGGTATTTTTTGAAGCTGATTTCTACTACTAATTATAATACTTAAATATACTGTACCATGCCGGTAATTGATATTTTTCTGAGGATATTTTGATGAAATTTAGAATGTTTATGAAGTTTATTATAATTTCAGCGGCTGTTGCTGTATTCACTGCATATACAGAGGTCCCTGCTGCCGCAGAAGCAGTCTTTTTAAAAGACGGATCAATTATTGATGGGACAATAATTTCAGATGCCGCAAGTTCTGTAACTCTTCGTCTTGCCGATAAAAAAACAAAACAGATACCCCGCAGTGATATAATGCGGATACTCTACACAGAACTTAAAATGGGAAAAATATATATTCAGAAGCGCGACGGTAAGGGAGTTGTCGCATATATGGTTGATGAGGACAGGGAGAGCTATACTTTCCGGATG
>PGXT01000071.1 GCA_002839285.1 Spirochaetae bacterium HGW-Spirochaetae-5
TTTTCATGGGGAAGGTGCCCGGCGGGCGGATGGGGAGTGATAATGATAAACAGTGACTACGAAAAAGATGGACTTATATATTTTACTCTTCCGAAGAAGAGGGGTAATGGAAGTGATATATCGAACACCTACGCGTTAAATACAGGAAAAAAATGGTATATTATTGATACTTCATGCGGCAAAAAAAGATATAAAGAGATTAAAGAATTCCTTAAGGATAAAAAAGATTACACAATACTATGTACTCACTATCACAATGATCACATCGCCAATAACGGCAGACTCTCTTCAGGGAATTCTGAAATTTTCTACCATTTTAATGCGGCCGGCAAAACCCCCTATCTCCGCACCAACGGAACAGGGCAGATTCTCATGATGTATAATGAACTCAACAAAAGAGGATTCCTTCAGCGCCTGGGATTTTTCAGCGATACATTTATAGACTTTATGCTTAAAAGAAAACTGACTTCAAAATATGCAATGATTCCCCTGCTCTTCATTACATCATATCTTTTTTCCCTTAAAACAATCGGAAGTATCACTCCAGGGAAAAACAGGATAAAGTATTTCAAAAACAATGAAAAAATAAAAATCAGTTTAACCGGATTTGAATGTGAAGGGTGGGAACTTGAAGATGAACTTTACGCCATTGAAACTCCGGGGCATACAGACTGCCATCTGATGTATTACCACTCCGGAAAAAAAATTATCTTCACCGGTGATTCACTTAATTTTTTAACACCCAATGATATTCAGTTCGGAGATCTGAACAGTACAATTGAATCACAGAAAAAAATTCTTCAACTCGCTGAAAAAGATAATGTATCGATACTCTGTCAGGGACACTACACCCCTCTTGAAAAAAATACAGTCATAAAAGAATACATCCGGGATACAGTTGATAAACATGAACACGTTTACCGCACAATCCGTAACTATATAAATAATGACAGAATCGATCTTCCATTCGATGAACTTTATAAAGAGATCTGTGCCATCAGCGATCCGGTAATACAGAGACTTGTTAAAATAACATTCCCTGCATCAACACTTGTTTTTCTCGATGTCTACCTGCATAAAATGATTAACGATATTAAAATGAACCAGAGCCGGGTTATTAAATGAAAAAAATTCACCGGATGGCGGATAAACATAAAAGAGATCTGAATGATATAAGAACCGATATTCTCTATATTAATTCATATCAATCAGTGGTAATCCTTTTTATTACATCTCTACTGATAGTATTTCTGTTTCAGAATACTCTGGAGAGATACCATGTCTACAATAAGATATTGTTTATATGGCTCCCATTTGCACTGTTTTCATTTTCACTGAAACTGGCACTGACAGTTGCCTATCACAGAATCAAAAACAAGAATAAAATTTTCTGGCGGAATCTCTTTTATTTCACAACCTTCATGTCAGGGCTTGTATTCGGATCTTACCTTTTTTTTATCCGGTCTATTGATGATCAGATATATATTTTTTTTACAGTTCTGCTTCTGGGGGCCTTATCTTCAGGATCTGTAAGTACACACTCAACAAGTCTGACGGCTTTTACAATTTTTAATGTGCTTTCGCTTTTCCCCTATGGATTATTTTTTATATTTTCACAAGGAAATGATTATTCAGCTGTTGGTTTACTGATTATTCTATTTCTTATCACAATCTACATCACCGCCTACAGGATAAATAAAATTCTTACTAAATCACTGAATCTTTCCATCGAAAATGATGCTATAATTGAAAAACTGAGCCAGTCCGAGGAGAAGTTTTCAAAATCATTTTATTCAGGTATTGCACCCATGGCGATGCTCCGGTTTGACAATGCGAGATTTATAGATGTAAACGATGCTTTAATAAACCTTATAAAATATAAAAGAGATGAAATTATCGGGAAAACGCCTTACGACCTTGAACTGTATCATAAAACTGAAGATGCCATAGATATTATCGCTGAAGCATCAAAAAAAGGCCGTATTGCAAACCGGGAGATAACTCTGACCACAAGTGACGGACAAATCCGGCATTGCCTTATAACAATTGAAAATTTTAAACTTAACGATTCGACAATCGCACTTGTAATGCTTCAGGATTTTACAGAGAGAATTGAGCATGAAAAACAGCTTAAATTTGAAAGGGACAGAGCTGAAACCGCGGCCGGAGCCAAGACAAAATTCCTTGCGGCGATGAGCCATGAAATACGCACACCAATGAACTCAATACTCGGGATGACCAATCTGGCAATGCTCAGTGAAAACAAAGAAGAGAGAAATGAATATCTTAAAGTAGTAAGAGATTCCGGCAGCTACCTCATGGTGCTTATAAATGATATTCTTGATATGTCTAAAATTGAAGCAGGCCGTGTAGAAATTGATATCGTAGATACAGATCTTGGAAAACTTATAACAAGCGTCTTCCGTTCAATGGAACTCCTTGCACTGAGCAAAAAACTTACAATCTCAAAAAATATTGACCCCGATGTTCCGGAGTACATTAAGTCCGCACCTGAAAGACTGCGCCAGATACTTATCAATCTTATTGGTAACGCTATCAAATTTACACCGGAGGGGGGAATTACAATTAACGTTTCACTATCCGATGGCTCCGGCTACAATCATGACCGGGAAATAACAGAGTTTATAGAATTTTCAGTTACAGATACCGGAATCGGTATCCCCGCTGATAAACATGAGGTAATTTTCGAGAGTTTTACCCAGGCCGATGCCTCTACATTCCGTAAATTCGGAGGCACCGGACTTGGTCTTTCAATATGCAGACAGATAAGCAGACTTATGAAAGGTGATATCAAAGTTGCAAGTGAGCCGGGGAAAGGGAGCAAATTCAGTTTTATTGTACCGCTCATTGCAGGAGCAGAACCATGTTCTGAAGACATTGAATGCTACGATGCTCAGGAACAAAGGGCAATTGAAAGGATTCTTATTGCCGAAGATAATATAATGAACCAGAAACTGATTGAAGCATACATGAAAAAACTCAACCGGAATTACCTGATAGCTGAAAACGGGAAGGATGTAATTGAAAAACTGAAAGATGAAAAGTTCGACATGGTGCTCATGGACCTTGAGATGCCTGTACTTGACGGATACGAAGCTATGAAAAAGATCCGAAATGGAGAAGCCGGTGAAGAGAACAGGCATATCATCATCTATGCAATGAGCGCGCATATTCATAAAGATACAATCAACAGATGCATTGATGACGGATTCAGCGGATATATCACCAAGCCCCTGGATCTGAAGAAGCTCAGGGATATTTTCTGATTCTATTTTGTTTATATACCGCCTTTGAAAGTTACTTAATCAATTTTCCTGTCTGCGTACGCTGATTTTTATATTGTCATTGGTCTGCTGTACTACAATTATATTATATCAATATCCTGTAAGAATAAAGTATCAACTATTTCTGCAATAAATTTTCCATTGATATGCCCAGGGCGGATATAAATTATCCCTTTAAACAAATTTTTTCTTGCGATACCAAATGTACCGAAATCACTATCGTGTGTTATTATTATTCTATCAGATTTGAATGATTCTTCAATAATCAGCAGATCGGATTTACCTGATCGGAGCATATATGAAAAAACTCAACCGTAATTGCGTAATAGCTGAAAACGGGAAGGATGTAATCGAAAAAATTAAAACACAGGAGTTCGACATGATCTTAATGGATCTGGAGATGCCGATACTTGACGGCTATGAAGCAATGAGAAAAATCAGAGAAGGTGAAGCAGGCAAGGAGAACAGGCATATCCTCACCCACCATTAACACCTTAATGTTACACGCATTAAAAATAACGCACTGCACGAACACGCCCGTTTTCATTTTTATTACCCGCCACTTGCGTCCCTGCGGCTGTAAATCTTTTTTTATAAGCAGTTTGATTAGTCACTTCCGATGAGCTCCAATAGTCCGCATCTAAAAAATTCCCAACAGGAGGTGACGCCCGATGTAAATTCAAATATATCTCCGTTATTTCATTATATGAAGGGAGAAACCAGTCACTGTACGTCTTCCCGTTATTTTCAATTGAAAGATTATAGCATAGATATCCGGCAACACCTGTTTGTCCGGTTAAACCATTTATTATTAAATCTGTATTTGACAAACCATCCCCAATACTAAGTGTCGTACCCAAATTGGCATTATCCGATAAAGGATTTGTTATACTCCAGTATTTATTAAAAGTTTCAGTTGTATCCGGTGCAGCTTCCATATATCTCCAGCCGCTGGAGTAAGAACCTTTGTCATAGAATATCCAGCCCCCCGCGGGACCAATGTCTTTGACAGCATAGGGTGTCCATTTTGCATAAAGTGTAACATCCGAATCAACATCATCAATTGTACTCCCCGGGAAATAATCAATTCCGCTTCCGTCAGACTCTGTATTCCAGCACATAAACTTATAAGCTGTTGTTGCACCATCAATGTTTAAAAGAAATCCCGTATTATCTGATACTACTATATCCTGCCCCGCTTTATACGGATAATTATCATTCGGGACTGCTCCATCGGTTGCACCATTCGACATATAAGTTATCCTGATACCTTTATTTATATCTGTTAACGTATCGTAAACATCACTCATGCCATTATAGCATGATGATAATAAAAATGCGAAAAATACATAAACGCAAATCAGTTGTTTCATTTCTATCTCCGTAATAAGTTATTATCAATTAAAATCTATACCCGAAATCAATCTTTGCAGAAGAATAATAAAAATTATTTCCCTTTTCAATGAATGTTCCAAGACCGCCAGTCAGGCTTACAAGAAAATTCTGACTCACAAGAAACTCAAGCGATATCATACATTTCGCCGATAAATCAAATGAGTGAGTAGTATTATTATTAAATGCTGATATTGATGAACTCCAGGTAGAGTATTGAACATTAAAATATGCTGCGCCTATCATAACAGAGGGAACTACCGAAAAATAGTCTGTTAGCGGCATATGATACCCTGTTACAAGATGCAGAGGCATACACAAAATGGAATCTACAATTGTTTCATCGTTGTTTTTGAAATTTTTACCGGGAAAATAATAGAATCCGGTTTCTACCCCGAATTCAAAATCTTCGGTATAAACTTCCCTTTCAGATAAATAGAGAGTCACGCCGTATCCGGGATTTGTTAGTTCCGCGAATTTTCCCATTGGATAAATCGCTTCGGATGATATGGAAATTATCCGATTTCCGAGGAAGATTCTAACACCTGCCGGCAACGACTCAGAATCGTGATCATCAACAGCAGTCACTTCAACCATTTCATACTTAGACAGATTTTTTAAAATGACTTCGGTCTTTTTAATTTCCGCCAATAACTTTCTTTTACTTTCTTCATAAATATAGATTTTATATTTTACAACTCTACCATCTGGATCAGCAGATGGACTCCATTTAATCTCAGCATCACTTAAGCTGATTTTTTTCAACGAAATATTTCCCGGAGATTCAGGAGAAATATTCGCTGTAATAATGCTGATTTCATTAGTTGGAATAGATTCAACATCCGCCTCATCAAGACTGGTTACAATAATATAATAATTTGTATTACTCTGAAGATTATTGAGTTCAATATGACTTTCATTGCAGGTCAAAAATTTTTCATACTTTTCTTTAAGACTTTTTTTATAATACACTTTATATTTTTTTACTTTATAATATGGTGGTGACCATTTGAGATCAGCGCTGCCGGTTCCAATCTCGCCATCAACCTTCAGAGCTGACGGATTTCTTGTTTTTATTGTATGTATATCTTTTCTTGGAATAATAAACTCCTGAGGCTTGTATAATTCATATCGGAAGATATACTCCTCTCTTCCTTCATCTACCAGATATGCAACAAACTCATTACCGTCAATTTTCTGAACAAAGACCTGACGCAAATCCTGCTCAGTATAAAGAATTCGTATTACATCGTTTTTATGAATTTTCAGAATTTTATTTTTGCTATCCTTCAGAGTTATAACATAATTTATTTCATTCTGTATGACTCCTTCAATTATAGATCCATCTTTCTTAAAAACATACTCCGCACTTCCGGTCACAGGAATATTGACCAGAAGAGTAAACATAATTCCCATCATTAAAAAATATCTCATTCAGAATCACCCCATTAAAATTGTTAAATAAAACTCAGACTCTCTCTTCTGATAACGGCAGCTTTAAATAAATCGTATTACCTTTATCATTCCAATAAGGATTACAGAATCTCCGTATAATCCGGATCCCCTCTCGTCCCTGGCTTTCTGTACCATCTGTTAAAGCAAGCTGGCTGAATCCTTCCCCCTCATCTGCAATGATTACATAAAGTGCAGAATAATCCACCTGCAGACTGACGTTGACAGTTTTACCGGAGTTCCATCTGTTCCCATGATGCATGGCATTGATAAGAGCCTCCTCCATGATTAAATAAAAAGATCCCGGATCCAGCTCAAAGGAGATGTTATTGCTTTGAATCTTTTCCATAACATTAGTAATAACATTACGCAGTTCAATCATCCCTGTTTGTACGGACAGATGAGCAACTGTTGTGTGCATAAAAAACTCCCCTTCTATTTTCTCCGGTTACTTTAAAATTCTGCCTTGAATTGTGCAGTAACTGAAAATAGTATGATCCATAATGAAATTTCTGTCATGGGTCAGAAGACCCAGAAGAGATGATGCATAATTTTTTTTTGGCGGGAGATCAGCATTACAAGCTTGAAATACAGCTTTTATATCCAAAAAGGCTACATATAAACGTATGTGACTAAACAATATTTTATAAATTCAGAAAATAAACGTTGAACCAGCAGCATAATCTGTTATAATTATATAAAAATCTGACTATAGCATTTTACGATTGAAATAGTACGATTCTGTCACTGCGAGGCATGAAATGCCGTGGCAGTCTGTTTCTCAAAATAACTGTTTTTATTATAAAAAATAGTGTTCTCAACACAGATTGCTTCACTTTGTTCGCAATGACAAGGCTTAATTCATTCGTTAATCGCTAAAATTTTAAGAAATACAGTAAGGAATTATGCATAAAGTATCTTTAACTGAATACTGCATGGAGTGCAGACCGGACTTGGCAGGAAAACTGAAGCTCTGCATTTCAATTGCAGTTGAACTGGACAGGCATCATAAAAAAAATATGCAAACCGTTAATATTCGTCCGGATTCTATATTCATTGATAGAGATACACTTGAAGCAGCACTGAATCCCGCTGAAGAGAAAAACAATAAGTCCGTAGATGAAAACAGACCTGTAGTTTTTGATATATACACTCTACGGTATCTCTCCCCGGAAACTACAGGAAGAACCGATACTCCTGTTGATTTCAGATCCGATTATTATTCACTGGGAACAGTATATTATGAAATTTTTGCCGGTACTCCGCCCTTTGCAGATAGTAATGCATCCGATCTGATCCATGCTCATCTTGCAGGGAATCCGATCCCTCTCCATAAAAAAAATAAGAATATACCTGCAGCAGTTTCGGAAATTACCGCGAAACTTCTTGAAAAGAATCCAGATGACCGCTATCAGAGTTCAGCGGGGATAATACATGATCTGAGAATATGTTTGTATCAGCTGAACACAGAAGGTAAGATTACACGCTTTACTGCAGGTGAACAGGACATCTCTCATACATTCAGAATTCCGGAGAAACTGTATGGAAGACATAGAGAGATCTGTATCATAGCAGAAAAATTTTCAGAAGTCCGAAGGGGTCAGAGCCGCAGCCTTTTTCTTTCCGGTCCTCCCGGAATTGGTAAATCATTTCTTGTTAATGAAGTTATCAATATTTTAAACAAACAAAATACTTATTTCATTAATGGAAAATTTGAGCAATACGCGAACGATCTGCCTTACTCTGGATTTACTCAGGCTTTTCGGTCATTGATACGTCTGCTTCTCACTGAAAACGAAGAGCATCTCTCTGAGTGGAGAAATAAAATTCAAAAAGCCGCAGGGGATAACGGAAAAATACTCACAGATATTATACCTGAACTGATTTATATAATAGGCCCTCAGAAAGAGATTGAGAGCCTCCCCCCGCAGGAGACTCAATACAGATTTTTCTATCTTTTACATTGTTTTATTGAGATATTTACCAATACACAACAGACTCTTATCATATTTATTGATGACATTCAATGGAGTGACACGGCCGGTATTGAACTGATGAAGCAGATTCTTTCAGATGCTTCTCTTTCTATTCTATTTATATGTGCTTACAGAAAAATTGAAATTCAGAGCAATTCTTTCTTAGCAGAGACTTTGAATTTATTCAGAGATGGTGATTACCACTCTACATTTATAGAAATAGAACAGGTAAACAGCGAATATGCAGCAGCTCTTCTTGAAGATATTTTCCATAATGAAATTGAAGATAATTCAGTTTTAGCAGAAGTACTGATAAAAAAAACAAATGGTAACCCTCTTTTTATCAAAGAGGTGCTGCTCCAATTGCACCGTCTGGGCCATATCTATCTGCATACATACAGCACCGGAGAAACAAAGTGGATCTATAACACAGAAGAGATCAGAAAAACACAGCTGCCGGAGACCCTTACAGGTCTCCTTGCAGATAGAATTACCCTGCTGCCGGAAGAGACTCAGAGTGTACTTAAAATCGCTTCATGCATCGGCGTTACATTTTCAGCTGAATTAATTGCAGGTATGAATTCACACGACAGTGAATATATTAATGCAATTCTAAGAGATTGCGTAAAAGAAAACCTGTTACTGGCGGAAAACAAAAATTTCAGCTTTATACATGATAAAATTCAGGAAACTGTTTATTCCTTAATATCCGAAAAAGATCTGACTGCTCTCCATTACAGAATCGGCAGTCATTTAATGGCAGAATATGAATCCGAAGATGAATATCTTTTTGAGATAGTCCATCACATGAACAGATCTCTGCCATTGATAGAGTCAGAAGAGGAAACAGAAAGATTAATCAATCTAAATTACAGGGCAGCATTGAAATCAAAAAAAACAAATGCCTTTGACTCAATGCTTATCTTTCTAAAAACCGGTATTTCGTTATTGAAAACAGATAGCTGGTCTACGCATTATGATATCACTTTTTCATTATACAAAGAACTCATGGAATGTGAATCAATAACTAAAAATTTTGCCGCAAGCGAGAAGGCCTTCACGGAGCTGATAAAACATGCAGAGAGTGATATTGTAAAAGCAGAAATCTACAGTTTAAACGTTCTGCTGCTGAATGCCAGTGGTGAATATCTGAAGGCAATTGACCATGCCCGCATGGGATTAAAAATTTTAAACAACCACCTGTTTGAATTCAAATCATCTATGATGAATTTAATAATAGAACTAATAAAATTCAAACTGCACTATACTTATACAGAAATAGAATCTATCCTGAAGTACCCTCCAATTCACGATATAAAAGAAAATATCGCAGCAAAAATTTTCATCAATCTGGCTCCAGCTCTTTCAATTGTTGATATAACCGGATCTTTAATACTACTGTTTCGTATACATAATCATTATTTAAAAGATAAAAAACTTGTCACTGATGATATTCCTGCAAATCTCATGGGGATAGCTTTAGCTGTAGCTACAGCCTTAAATGACTATAAGCTGGCATGCCGGTTCGGTGAATTATCACTGCAGTCAATAGAAAAATATAACAACAATTCAGTTAAATGCAGAATGATTTTTCTTTTCGCATTTTCAGTTAATCACTGGAAAAGACACGCAGAATCTTCACTTGATTATTATATAGAGGCCTATAATTCATCTTTCCTGGTTGGTGATTTTTATACTACTGCAAATTCAATTCATTCCATAACCGCAGCCAAATTCAATATAGGGCATAACCTGAATGATGTAATGAGTTATTATGATCAGCATAAAAAAGTAATGGCTCAGCTTTTCGTAAAAAATAATATAAATATTGTGATGTACGACATTACAATGCGGATAGTTTACAGATTAATTTCTGAGAATCAAAAAGACGAAGCAATGACAAATGTTGGAGATGATTTTATCACCGGCAACAGTATAATGGCCATTTATTTTATATACGTGACGCAGATGAAAGTACATTACCTTTTTGAAGAACATGACCTGCTTCTGCTGAATGTACCCTTCCTTGAAAAAAATGAAAAAAGTATAGTGAGCGCCCTGTTTCTGCCTGAATACAACTTCTACTATTCACTATCAATCGCTTCACTCTGGAATGATGCAGAAATTAAAGAAAGAAAAAAATTCATAAGTATATTGAAAAAAAACCAGAAGAAGATGAAAACATGGGCATCCCTTTGTCCTGAAAACTTTCTCCATAAATTCCTGCTTATTCAGGCCGAAAATGCCAGAATAACCGGAAAAGACCAGAAAGATAAAAACGGTATAAAACAGAACGCCGGATTACTGTACGACACTGCTATAGCTTCGGCCCGTGAGCAGGGATATATAAATAACGAAGCTATCGGCAACGAATGTGCCGCAAAATATTATCTTTCAGCAGGAAAAGAGGACAAGGCAAAAGAGTATCTCATTGAGGCATTCCGGTTATTTAAACTATGGGGTGCCGAATCAAAATGCAGTCATATGCTTAAAAAATACTCCGGATTGCTCATCACAGAAAATTCGGATAAGGTAAAAGATCGGTCTTCTAATATTTATAAGAAAATGTCTGAGACTGGAGAAAATATATCTCTGCCGGCACTGGACCTTGAGATAATTCAGACTGCAACAGCAGGGATATCAGGAATAAGAGATATTGAACATGCTATCAAAAAAATACTGAGTATTCTCTGCAAAGGTACAGGAGCCAGACGGGCTGTTCTTATTTTTTTTGAAAATAATAAAGTCTCTCTTTATGCGTCGGTAGAGGCAACTGCCGGTAATGAGGATATCTTCAATCTCCAGCGGGGAACTGAAGATATGATCGATGTACCTCTCTCAATTATCAGGTTTGTAAAAAATACGGGTGAGACAGTAAATCTTGAAAGCATTCAGGATTACCGCTTTCTTGAAGATCCTTTTATTAAGAAAAACAGAGTTAAATCTGCACTATGTAAACAATTATTGAAACTGAAAAATCAGCAGACAATAATGTATCTGGAAAATGACATGCTCCCTGACCTGTTCAATAAAAAGAGAATGAGTTTGATAGAAGTAATTACCATGCAGCTGACCAATGCTCTTGAAAATATTTTATTAAAGGATATGCTTCTAATTAAAAATACGGCTGCAATAATTAAAGAGAGTATACCTGTTGAAACTATTCTTCAAAACAAATATCTATTAACACTGCAGGAGGTTAAAATATCTCTCATGCTTAAAGATGGCGTCTCAAGAGAAAACGTATGCGATGAACTTGCAATATCATATAAAACTCTGAAAAACCACCTCTATTCAATATATGCTAAAACAATAAATCTTGACGAAGATGAGTACGCGGCGACCGGAAGAATCGACAAACTTTCACGTTTTCTGCTTTTTCTCATGAACATTGAAAAACAGAACACCAATTGAACTATCAATATTTTATACAAACCCCGGCCTATGGAGTTTTGAAGGCTTTCCTAAAACCTGCAGATGTTGATGTTTTTTTCACTCTTTTTTAAACTTAATGATAAACTTTGTACCCGTGCTTCTATCAATTGCAACACTCCCCTTCAGCTGATCAGCAAGCAGTGAAATAAGATTAAGCCCGAAACTTTGTGTTTTACTCAAATCCATATTTTCAGGGATACCTATTCCATCATCTGAAATTGACGCTTCAACATAACCGGAATTATCAATCGTTAAAGAACTTTTGAATCGAGTATAAAATCATCAACATCGTGTTTGATATTAATATTTTTTCTTCCCGGGAAGGTTGCAAATATTTCATATATCAGATTAACAAGATAATCCCGCACTTCAATATTTCTGAAATCGGCAGACCGGTATAATTTATCATAGATAATCATCATACTCAAAACCCGGGCCCGGGCGTCATTCAGGGCCGCAACGGCAGCAGGATCATCCACAGTATCAGACTGAAGATGAAGCAGACTTGAAATAGTGGACATATTATTTTTTATTCTATGATGAACCTCTTTCAGAAGAATCTCCTTCTCTTTGAGGAGAAAATCCTTTTCATTGAGGAGATTTGTTATCTTCTCTTCATATGCTTTCTGATCTGTAATATCAAGAATAACACCTATAAGTCCCGCAGCACGACCGGCATGATCATTAAATGTCGCCTTGTTGAATATTACAAAGCGGAGATCCCCCTTTAATGATTTTACAATCCATTCATACCTTTGTGTACCTGGATTATTAAAAAGCGCCTCGTCCATTTCATAATATTTTTCCGCAATATCACGGGGGGATAAATCGAATACAGTTTTCCCTTTAACATCTTCAAACTTTATATGAATAAAATTTTCAAAAGCGCTGTTGCATCCGATATACCTCCCTTCACGGTCTTTATAAAAAACCGGAAGCGGAATAGTATGAAGAAGAGTTGAAACAAAATTCATCTGTTCAACATGTTTAAACTCCACCATTTTTCTCTCTGTAATATCAAGACAGGAACCGATATAACCTTCGAAAACACCCGATGAACTATACCTCGGATGTCCCCGGTCTATTATCCAGCGGTACTCCCCGTCGCTTCTTCTTAAACGATATTCAAGTGTGAAGGGCTCTCTCGCATCAAAGCCGTGATTGTAAATTGCCAGACAGCTCTCCTTATCATCTGGATGCAGACTCTCCATCCAGCCGTCACCAAGCTCCTGCTCAATTTTTCTACCTGTAAATTCCAGCCATGGATTATTAAACCATGTGCAGAGTTTATCAGGTCCAGACATCCATACTGCCAGCCTCAACTGCTCTGTTCCTTTCATAAAACAGTTCAAAAGCCATTTCAATAGCCGAAAGTATTACAAAATCTCCGGAATTTTTTACAACATAACCATACTTTTTAATATGCTTAACTTGTTCAGTCATATCCCCTTCAATGTGGGAAGTGACAAAGACAATTGGAATATCTCTTCTCTTAAGAATCTTTTCAGCAATTTCAGGTCCGCTCATCCCGTTACCGAGATCAATATCAAGAAGAACCATATGACAATCAGCACCGGAATCGAGAATCTCAAAAACCTCCTCCCCTGTCCCTGCAGTTAGAGCATTGTAACCGTTTTTAATAAGAAAAGAAGCCTCAGCCATTGCAATAATTCTATCGTCGTCGACTATAAGAATCGTTTTATCCCGAAAATCCATTAAAATATCCTATCCGCTTAACTTAGTTTAAACTTTGAAACAAGAGTGAACAACTGAAGAGCAAGGTCTCTTATCTGTTCATCAGTTACAGTGGAATTATTAATAAGTTCCCTATTACGCGCAGTTGAGTTCCGTATAGTTTCTATGGATCTGCTTATCTCCGATATCCCCGCGGACTGTTCCCGTGATGTAGCATTTATCTCGGCAATCTGCTTTGAGATATTCTGAGTATAATCGGTAATTGTATTCAAACAAGCGGCGGTCTTTAAAACAAATTCATTGCTTTTCAGAATCTTCTGCACTATATCATTGATTAGAAGCTGCACCTCTTTAGCCGACGCCGAACTTCTCTGAGCCAGATTTCTAACCTCATTTGCAACTACCGCAAATCCCCGTCCATGTTCTCCAGCCCGGGCGGACTCTACTGCGGCATTAAGAGCGAGAAGATTAGTCTGAAATGAGATGTCGTTTACAACACCTATTATATCTTTTATCTTAGCGCTGCTTTTAATAACCTCATCCATTGCAGATAAGGTTTCGCTTACGGCATGGTCTCCATCAAGAACTGCATCAACAGTGGATTTTGAATTCACCTCTGTTTTCTGCGCATTCTCTTCATTCGCATTAACTGTTGCGGTAAGCTCTTCAATTGAAGCAAATGTGTTACCCAGTGAATCGATCTGTTCATCTGTAAGAATTATTATTTTTTTATTCCCGCTGGTAATCTCATCAATCTTATTTACCACTGTGGATGTTGAATTTTTTATCCCTGAAAGAATCCCTTCAAGCTTATCTGTTGTTTTGTTCAGCTGATCAAATAATTCCCGATGGCCTGAAGTATGAGAGAGATCAACCCTGTAGGTAAAATCATTATTATAAAGAGAGTTTATATACTCACCGAGATAATTAAGCGGTTTTACAAAATTATTAAAATTTTTACTCCCGGCAATAAGAGCAAGACCCAGTCCTGCAAAAATAAGCGCTAATGCCAGTCTAAAAAACTGGCTCTTATCAATTCCAACGAATAAACCTACCGGATATATACATAAAACAAGAAGTATCTCCACTCTTATAATTGTAGTTAAAAGATATTTCCTCTTTGAAATAAGATTACTTTCGTTTTTCATTCTCTTTGTTCCATTTTAAAGTTGATCTGTTGCGGACATACAATATCAATTTAACTATTTTTACCATGATAAGGTATATTTTTTTCATCAATTCTGTATAAACTCTCATTAAAACTAAAGGTAAACTTAGATGGAGTACTCCTAAAGAAACATTATTTTTTTTACTTGACTCTATTACTGACATATATATATAATATACTTACATTCAAAATCATTAAGTTTATTAAATTTTATCATAGTTTTTGTAATTGCTCATAAACAGGTAGAATTCTATCTCCGCCGCGACTTTGGTGCGACGTTGGGTAATTCCAGGTTTTCTTATATAAGTTTCATCTTTGAAAATTTATTTTAAATAAAATATAAGCAGGGATTATGCAGCTTGCAAGAACTTCAGAACTTTCCGGCCAGGTACTCCGCAACAGGGATATTAACAGATTCCTCAACTCACTCTTTACAAAAATTCTATCCCACACCGACATGCTCTATCTTCAGGGGACGGTAGAAAATGTAACAAGAGAAATGATAGTTAATGCTGTTAAGGCTAATTCAAAAAGAATTCATTTCAAAAAAAGTAATCTCAATATAACCGACCCTTTACACTACGAAGAGGGGATGAATTCATTTAAAACATATATGACCGAAGCGATTGATCAGATTCCAATTGAACTTAAAGAGAACGGCTACAAGGTTGAACTTGTTTTAAAAAAGGATACAAACGGATACAGAATAATCGTAAGAAACAACGCCGGTCTCCTGCCATTTGAACAGGAGAGAATAAAACTCCGCGTCGACAAAGCAAAAGAGTACAGTGATTTTTCTGAGATCTATATGGATATAGCCGATGATCAGGAAGGAGAAGGACTCGGTATTCCGCTGACAATGCTGTTTCTTAAAAATTCCGGTATCGGCGACAAGTCTTTCAGTATTGTGTCTGACGGGAATACTACACAGTCCGCATTTACAATTCCGCACAAGACTCAATCCCGTGCAATAACAAGAGTAATTGAAGTAAAAATTGTAAACGAAGTCCGTGATCTCCCCACATTTCCGGAACATATAATTGAACTGCAGTCAATGTGCAGAAAAGAGAGTATCACCATAGGTGAACTTGCGAAGAAGATATCTCTCGACCCGTCTCTTACTGCTGCAGTATTGAAACTTTCAAACTCAGCCGGATTCATTACTTCAAAAAAAATTGAAAGCATTGTTGAAGCT
>PGXT01000254.1 GCA_002839285.1 Spirochaetae bacterium HGW-Spirochaetae-5
TATCCGTTATATTAGAGATTTCACGAGCTACACTCCAACAGACAATAGCCAAGATAGTGGCCAAAATGATAATAAAAAGCCTAATGAACCACCTAAAATACCAGAATGGACCTTAGATCCTTTTTTATCTGATAATAATCCTAGTAGTGAAGAATTAAATGATTGGGCTTCTGTTTTACAGAAGTTCAGTGTTGAATTTTTAATTTTCTGCGCGGTATCTATGGTTCCCAATGATTATATCCGTAATTTACAGAATTCTGTCATGAATTCAATGTCCACACTCTACAGAATAGCAGAATTCTTTGGACAGGAAAAAAAGATTGAAAAAGCTGCGGATTTAATGAAACGGGCGCATAGTACAATTAATCGTGCTGATAATTTGGTGTTGGCTAATCGGGTTGTGGCTGTTTTGGATGGTTTGGGTCCTAATTTGGGTATGAAGTATTTGGAGGCTATTTTGAAGAAGCTTTTCCCTGGGCTTGAATCTGAAATAACAATGTTTTTAAATTCAATTAGTGTTGCGCAGTTTGTTTTGGATCCTTTTGGGACATTGTGGTCCATTATCGATGCAGGTTCAGCTTTGTTTACTAAGTATATTCCTAAGGCTGAAGATATTAATAATGTTTTAAATATTATATAGTGGTGATTTTTGTTGAAATTTTGGGATGATTTTAGTAAAGAAGCGGATAGGAGAGGCAGAGCAAGATCTGAGAATTGTATGGAGGATCATGTTCTTTATTTTAGGGATTGTGGTGTTTTTGGTCTTTGTGAGGTGGTTGATAGTCTTTTGGAGTTGGCTGATTCTGGTGTTTATAAGGATTTAATGTGTGCGTTTAGAATGGAAACTACTAAGGTTCCGGAGAGGGTTTTTACTTTGGATGAGTTGATGGAAGTGCCGTTTTTACGTCTTTCACGTAAATATTTACATTTTGGAGGTTTTTTAACTGCTATTATGAATCGTTCGCTTGTTAATGCTAAATCTTTCACGTATATTTACGAGATGATTGCCTATGTTTCTGTTCTTTTTTCGGGTAGTGTAAAATCATGGGATGAGGGAGTGGATGTTTTTTTTGGTGGTTTGGATGAGCGGCTTGTTTTTGCATTGGAAGATTTTGATAATGTGGATTTTGAGGAGTTACCTGAACCTACACCGGAATATTTTAAGCTTTTAAAAAATATTAGATGGAGTAGCAAAGAAGATAAACTAATTTATGACAGATTAATTGACTTTACCTATGAGCTCACGAAGAATATTTTTGATTATCCTGATTTTAATTATACTTTAGGTTGGATGTCTAATTATAGGGTTATGCAGGATCTTTTTGTTCAAATTTTAGCTGCTTGTAATGCTGTGAATGATGATAGAGTGGAGATTGTTGCAAGTGATGTTATCATTGCATATAAAACTTTTTTAAAACTTGTTCGCACTGATGTTAGGAAATATAAAGCTATTCCTGAGAGAATTAGGAATATTGAAGGATATACTCCACCAAAGGACCAAGGTTTTCTTATATGCAGAAAATGTGGTAGTTACTATAAATTAAAATCGGGTGAATCAGCGGATGATTTTGAGGATGTTTGTGATTGTGGTGGTCATTTAGTTTATCAAGAGAGTATTTAGGCGCTTTTCTCACGATTGACTTTTTAAATCAAGTTAATATCTAGTACATCTCCTTTTGGCCTGTTTTTTGATAGTTATGGTAAGTTGTGGATTATGGATTTGGATGGAGAGTATATTAATCGGTTTGATACTAGTATAAATGGTGTTGATCTTTCTAAAAGATTGGTATCTACTAATCACAATGCCTTAGGTTATTGTAGTGTTAAGTCACCGGATAAGT
>PGXT01000255.1 GCA_002839285.1 Spirochaetae bacterium HGW-Spirochaetae-5
GGTGATCTTGAGTTTATTCATAAGGCTGGGATTTTCTGGAAGTCATTCGATTTTAATAAAGGTCTGGATTTTATTATTCAGAGCGGAAGCAGCGAATACCTCTACCGTTCAGGCAGATTCTGGAAGGGTTACGATTACGAAAAAGGGTTAAAAGCACTGAGCGAATTAAAAAGCGGACGGCATATCTATTACGCCGGGAAGGAATGGAGAAAATTCGATTTTGCAAAGGGTTTTGAATTTCTTATGAACACAGGGAGTGCCGAATTTATATTCTATGCCGGAGCCCACTGGAAAGTTTTTGATTTTAGCTCGGGGATGAAACATCTTTTAAAAACAAGGGACTGCGAATTTATCTACAAGGCCGGAACTTTATGGAGGGAGTTTGATTACCCCTCCGCCCTTAAAATTCTCGAATCGGAAGTAACTTCAGGTGAGCTATGGCGCGGGAGAATTTTTGAAAACGCCAGATGGAAAGAAGCATTGAAAAGTATATGGGAATTATCCTGGAACTGATCAGTCCATTAAACCTCCTCATCGATTCATAAAATCCGCATTAAATGTTCGAAATCACTTTTTTCCGTATTTAGAATTCACTTTATTCTGTTTATTATTATATTATAAAGGATGCCTGATGTATCCGGTGTGTTTGTGTGCCCCTGGCGCGAAACGTGGAGATTTTAAGTTTTCATAACAGATTGTCTAAAAGAGAACTGTATGAGTTTTAGACCATTCAAATCTCCCGGCCTGCCGGCCACCCTCTTTGATAAAGAGAGTTTAACATTACGGACTTCGTAACGTTTCCGGTTATAAAAAATGCAGGAGGATGTATGAGTATTACAATGACCCTTGCCGTAACAGCCCTTTTCTGGGGTTGCCTGAGCGCAGTCTCTCTCCCTATCGGCGCGTTCCTCGGGACATGGCTAAAACCTTCAAATAGAATTACATCATCATTGATGGCGTTTGGCGGCGGAGCTTTACTCTTTGCTCTTACAATTGAACTTTTTGCTCATTCATTACACAAGTCGCATGAAGGACATGATGTATGGATAGTTCTTGCAACTATAATCGGAGCACTTTTCGGAGGATTATTATTTGAGACTCTCAATCAGATACTCAGCAGTAAAGGGGGGTTTCTAAGAAAAGCCTCATTGTTCAAAAAATATGTACACAGAAAAAAAGAGAAGAAAGCCCAGTTAATGATACAGAGTTTAAGTAAAATCAGATTTCTCAACATCCTCCCTGCCGAGTCTGTTGCTCAGCTGATCCCTTATGTCAATATTCGCCGCTATCCGGCCGGTGTGACTGTTTTCAGCCAGGGTGAACAGGGACAGGAACTTTTTTTTATTGTTCAGGGAAATGTTCAGGTAATCAGAGTATCCGGTAACGATTCGAAAGTGATTGATGAACTGGGAGCCGGCGATACATTCGGAGAAATGGCTCTTATTTCTGATCAGCCCAGAACAGCCACCATACGGACAATCGATGAAGTGGAAGTATATACACTACAGAAAATTGACTTTCAGTATCTGTTAAAACAGTCACCCGAAATGCAGGATGCAAGCAGAAAACTTATGGCTGAAAGACTTCAGAATATCTCTTTAAAAGACGATTCATTCAGACACGAGGCTGATTTGTGGGAGGAGAAGGCATTAAAAAATTTCAACCGTTTATCTCTCCCTGTTACCAGTCATGATCTGGAAGTCGAAATGAAAAGCCGGAAAGGGGGAAGTGCCATGGCTATCTGGTTAGGGATCGCACTGGATGGGATACCTGAATCTCTGATAATCGGCATGCTTGTAATTAATGCAGCTGCAGATAATCAGAATATGAGTATTGCATTTATTGCCGGAGTATTTATGGCCAATCTGCCGGAAGCTATGTCCAGTGCCGTTACAATGCGAAGGCAGGGAATTAATTTAAAGAGAATATTTTTTATGTGGTTATCACTCTGTATTTTAACCGGAATCGGAGCCATGATCGGATCTGTTATTTTTCCGGTCGACCCACAGGGCATGATGCGTTACTATATTTCAGGTATAGAAGGAGTTGCAGCAGGTGCGATGCTGACCATGATAGCCAATACAATGCTCCCGGAAGCATTTGAACAGGGCGGCAGTACAATATCCGGACTTTCCACACTTGCAGGTTTTATTGTCGCGCTCTGCATTAAACTTATCGGGCAGTGAAATATAAACTTGAATTCAGACCATTCATCATTGTGTATTGATTTTTTACTTGACATTATATCTCATATTGAGATATAATGTCATTATGAAAGTTATATCAAAAGCCCGTATTGTTGAATTTTCGAAAGAATACCCTGACAGCAGCAGTTCTTTAACAACATGGTATTCAATTGTCTCTAAAACAGTTTTTGAATCTTTTGCTGATCTTAAAAAAACATTTCCATCGGCTGATCTGGTAGGAAATCTTACAGTTTTCAATATCGGATGGAATAAATACCGGCTTATTGCGGCAATACATTATAACCGTAAAATGGTTTTTATTAGAAACATTTTAACCCATTCGGAGTACAATAAAAATAAATGGAGGAACGACAAATGACATCAACCGCATTGAAAACAATCAATAAAACATGGCCATCTGTAGCTGAATATTTATCCGTTCCACATGATGAGGATTCATACAACAAGCTTGTTAAATTTCTGGATTCTCTTATTGACGAAATAGGTAATAATGAAAACCATCCTAAAGCCTCACTTATGGAGACTATAGGGATATTGATTGCAGAATATGAAGAGGAACATTACCTCTTAAACAACAGTAACGGACTCGAAGTACTTAAATATCTTATGACTGAACATGACATGAAACAGTCCGACCTTAAAGAAATCGGATCACAAGGAGTAATATCTGAAATATTAAACGGCAAGAGGGAATTAAACATAAGGCAGATAAAACTGCTGGCTGAAATGCGCAAAGAAAGCGACGGAAAGAAACGCACCCTCAATCGGCGGGGCCTTACGACTCATACGCCGTCGCGGCTTTTACTGTTGTATTCTTCTTCTGTTTATTGAATTCTATACTTCTTTCACTTATTGTGTGCAAAGGAAACTTTCAGTAGGGCTGTTGATCGCCATCCTGGCTCGAACAGCCCGTCGCGGAAATCCGTTTCCGCTTCTTTTTTATGACTGATATTTTAAAGAATTATAAAAGATGGTATTCAATAGCGTGTATATAAATCTTTAAAAATAAAGTATTTTGGCTTCTGAGGATTTAAAATTATTCTTACAACATCACCTGTATGAAACACCCCTTTAACTCTATCCCCTTCTATCCTTTTTGATCTATCATATTTTATTCCTAAACATTCATAGGTTACCCCAAAATACATCAAACGAGAATCTTTAATAGATGCCATCGAAATGATTATCGCATTAATTATTTTTCCTTCCTTTACAAGAATTTTAATCTCTCTATATCTATAAAAAGAAAAAATAACTAAAATAACACAAAGCACCACAAAAGGTATCATACTATAATAAATTATTTCAATATTGTTCCAATTTATCTCTCCACTCATATTTCCTGTTTTAAATTTACCAAAAATGAGTATTGAACCAAAAATTATAATAATCGAAAGTATATGTAATTTTTTTACTGCATTTTATTGTTCAGTATGTCAGTATCAATATTATCAACAGATTTAAAATGCTTATCACGGGTTAACACTTTCAATGAATGCTGTTTTGCAAGTGCAGCTATCCATATATCATTCTCGGGAATCGGTGTGCCTTTTTTCTTTAATTCGTTCTTGATATATCCGTAAATCCGGGCTGTTTCAATGTTTGTATTAATTACAGTTGATGAAAGAATGAAGTCTTCAAGTCTCTTTATATTACTTTTCGTCTTTTTTGATCCGTATAAGCCGAAGTATAGTTCTCCGATTACAACATTGGGTACGAAGACCTCGTCAGCATTAATAAGCTTTTTTGTAACAGCATCAACACCATTAAAAAGATCAATAATAATATTTGTATCGAGCAGATATCTACCACTCATTGAGATCTACCTTTTCACATCCGCTTTCAATAATCCGTTTCAGTTCACCGGCATCATCATTGCTCATTATTCCCGAAAATTTAACCATTTCTTTACCGGATTTTCCCCGGCTTTGAGTTATCAGAAGGGCATGGGCGAACTCCTGCACTTTTTTCTGAGAATCAAAGGGCAAGTTGCTTAAATCCTCTATAAGTTTCTTTTTTATTTCCAGACTAATCATAAGTCCTCCTGCATGATTAGAATCTATACTTTATATGTTTTCATGTCAAAATAAATATTTTGAAAATCTCATATTCTGCAAAGGATTTAAAGCTCTTGGACATATGGATAACCCGTTTTGAAGTCGATTAACACTGAATTGATGTAAATTAAAGAACTTGTACAGGTGCGCGCGGTACAGGATGTACGAGTGTCGTGAAGGACACGGATGTCCGGGAGAGACTTTTTCCTTTACCTGCCTTGAAATGGATTTATGTGTGGCAGTACTACTGAGTCATTCAATCTTTGATGTGAGGGAATAAAGCATAAAAACATATAGTACCAGTTATCAATACTACAACTTCACCTGCAAAAGCTATTATGGACCTTTTAACTAATATCTTATTTTTTAAAAGAAATACAGTTAGTGAAAATCCGACCAACAAAATTGAACCCCAAAACAAATCTGCAAATGATTTATTACTACCGATTAATCTATGAAATCTATATAGATACAAAAGTGAAAAAACTCCATTTGGAATTAACAGATAAACTATATCCATATAATTTAATATTATATTTTTACAAAATTTTTTTAATATAACAAATATCAATAACAATAAAACCATATATTGGATGTTAATCAAATATAAAGAGCTCATAAACTATTTTCCTTGCGGTTGGATTTTTTGGGTATATTATCTTTTTTAAGCATTTCAGGTAGCGGAACACATAATCCCCGTATGGGAAGTACTCCAGATGTTTTTACAATTTACCGTTTAAAAACAAAAACGGGAATCCATTTTACAATGGATTCCCGTTTGCGCGAATGTATTTCTACTATTATTCAGTCTTCATTTCAGTTGAGAATTTTTTTATCTGCGGTTTTGCGCCGCTTACGTCGGGTTTGTTGAAGTTGCTCACTGCTTCCTGTGATTCCGCTTTTTTATCGGTGATATCACCTTTAATCGCTTCGGCCTGTATCTTTGTTGCATCTTTTATTGCTTCTACATTTGCCTTGTCTGAAGCTTTCTGGTCT
>PGXT01000072.1:0-30354 GCA_002839285.1 Spirochaetae bacterium HGW-Spirochaetae-5
GAATCGATTTCGAACGGTCTTCTACTTCTTATGGGAAACTTTTCGGGGATGATTTTTGTACTGGCGATGTCCGCTGACAACAGGATATACCTGAACGGCCTCATGATATCTTTTTCGCTGTTGATGATTGTTCTGCTGATTGCAACAATCTTTCTGAAGGAGTCGCCGATGATTATTACGGAGGAGGACAGAATCAGGGGAGCGGAATAATACCGGGAGTTTCTTAAAAAACAGAGAATGATGCAGCCGGAATACGACTCCGCCGCATTACCCGATTAATTCTGCATGAGGATGACCTGCGCATGGTATATTTATATTCCACGGGAAACCCCCATGTGTAGTCAAAACATGACTGTATCATGAATTTGTGATACTCCCGCATATTTCCCGCAACATCCTCCCCTGTTTCCTGCTTCATATCTTTCATCAGTCAAAGGCCTTTCTTTGTGCTTAAACTCTTAAAAGTTCAAAACAAACCTTTTTTTGATAAAAAAACATTCATCTACGTAATTACCACGATGACAGAATGTTTAAAATAGCTTATAATAATCCGGTTCTAATTTAATCACCCGGAGCAGTTAATATGAAAATAAACAAACAGTTTAAAATTCTTTTTTTATCCCTTATAATTGCAGCTTCAGCAGGATGCGGATCCACATCTGCAAAGTGGACAAAGGACGATTTCAGCAGTTACGCGCAGACAAAAGGGGGGAGTAAAAAATTCGCATTCAAATGTTTTGCCACTGAGATCAATTTAAAAATGGGCATTATCTGTGAAGAATTTCTTGAGTCAAAAAACTCAATTGATTTTTTCCCCGCACAAGAAATTAAGGAATATATGCAGAAAAAATATGGCGTTGTAATTGATACTTCAGAATTTGAAGATTTAAGAAAAAATGGTAAACTTAAAGTTGAAATTTTGAAAAATACAGAAGGTGATAAGGAGATTTTCACCAATAAAGATTATATAGCTATTGACGGAATGAGTGTCAATACCGGTTTGATGGGCCGCTACGCTATCGCGGGATCATCATGGCTTGCCGCAAACTGGAGTGAATACAAGGAAAAAGTCGGCTCAATGGATTTCAGAAACAAGGTGGAGATGGGCAAAAGCGATCAGATGCAGATCTTCATAGTACTGGCTCCAATCGGTTCATACATCGGTATATATCTAAGGGTAAAGGATGGTGAACCGGATAAAAACGGGTACTACAAACTCAAGATTGTGGCGGAGGAGGAGTTGAAAATAAATTTCAAGCCGGGGAACTGCAACACCGCAGGGCTTGCGGAGAATATAAAACAGCTCCCGGTACTGCTTAACGCGGCAAAATAGTTTTAAACGATAAAAATGTAATACCGGAATTTTATAAAACTGATTTAATGTTCAGAGTGTTTTTTCAGGTCAGACATCGAAGTTTTTTGTTTTTATTACACCTTTGGAATAATCAATTTCAACTATATATTCGCGGAAAAAATCAAGTCCAATAAGTGCATCTATTCCCCAGGATTCATCAAAATATGAAACATATACATTAAACTCATTTATAATATTGCTGCATATGGATATTTCCGGTATAGTTATCCGACTATACTTCTGACTCTGGAGACCTGATTTTATTGAAATTTTTTCATTTGGAAAAGGGATGAAACCGGTGAATGCTAAAAATTGATCTGAAATTTCTGTTACCGGAGCTCCGGTGTCCAGTATTGCATCAAGACTATATTCCATACCGTGACTGTTTTTTACAGTAATCTCAAGATGAATATGATTTCTTTGAGCATCAAAAAAAGTTTCAATGACCCGCATGACTTCTCAAGCCTGCAAATGAAGATTCTCCTGTGAACCGGAAAGCAGCAGGTTTATCTATCTGTGGAGCTGCATAGATTTGGCTTTTTGATTTTGAATGACGTTCTACAACCCCGCTTATTAAATGCCCTGATTCATCCAGATCATAATCAACAATAAGAAGCCATTGGTCAGGAAAACTCTCCTTCATCTCCTGCCATGTAATTTTTTGTGCCATATATTAATCCTCATTTAACTGATTTCAAGAGACATAATAAAGCAGTAATATATCAATGTCAATAACATCATTATGGTTTTCACTCGATGTGGCTGCTTTTTCTAAATTCAGAATTAGATATACCTGCTGTTAAGAGTTAATCCATTTCCCGGCAAAAATATCAGGAAGACAGCAAACTATAATCCGCCAATCTGCAATATAGAATAGAAAATTACCGCTTATTTTATGAGGTTGATCAAGATGAAAAAATAGTTTATGTTATTGTAATAGAATTTAGAGACAAAACTTATTGAAAACATCATCCCCGGCTTACTCCCGCTCTCCATTGAAGAGAGCGGCACGCCGGAATGAAGCGATTAACTACATTTAAAAAGGTTACTGAGTCCTCGCAAAGCGGAAGCCTACATAGCTGTATTCGCTATTCGGGGAGCCGTAGTCATCCACCCTACCGACTCGCTGGTAGCTGGCATCGTGGGAAAAGGGTCCACTCCGAAGCACGCGGTAAATCCCGACATTCAACGAATGCCAATCAAAACACCATTCCCACACGTTGCCGCTCATGTCGTAGAGGCCCAGAGCATTGTAACCGTTTGTTTTACTTTTAACCACTGCTGTTGACAATCCTGAATTAACAGAATACACTGCGTAATCTCCAAAAACCGTCGACATACCCAATCCACCAAGAATAGAACCGTCATCATAACACGCACCGCTGTCATCGCCGCTCGCATGGTCACCATAGGTCCAGAGCGTACCGTCACGGTACCGAGCCGCAAGCTCCCATTCATTGCTCGATAGCAGTCTGAATCCGGTTGCATCGATTTTAACAAAAATATTGTCCTGATCACCCGGAATTGAACCTACAACTCCATCATTCACAATTCGAATTGGTGTCGTCTTCGCAGAATCTGTATAATACACGCAAGCGTAACCCGTCCCTTCCTTCGCATTATACCACTCTGTCAAGGCATTGCACCATACCATCGCATGCCGCCAGTTTACGTAAGTCACAGGTTCCGGACTGTTTTGTTCACTCCCCGGTACACCATCATTGCCCGCCCGGGGCAGTTTTAATAGATCGAATGTAAAGCTGTATGCACCTGCGTTTTCTCCGCCGTCAATAACTCCATTCATATCAGTATCTCCGGTTGCCCAGATATAAACCTTACCCCACAGCTCGTATGTCACCTCGGTCTCGCTTATCCAATACGCGTTTGACACTGTAGCGATGCCATCATCATTGATACCGGTAGGGAATGTCAGACCACCCGGAACGTATACCATCTTGAAGCTCACGCTGTCGGCAGTGTAAGTCTCTGCATCCCCTGCCGAGTAGGCAGATACAACTCCTCCCCCAATCTTTTCACTTATCTCCTCAAGACCCTCCCAGCAGGCTGACAGCATTATTGGAATTACCGCGCATACAAGTGCAGCTTTTAATCCTTTCTTTATTCCATCTATTTTTCCAGTCATAATCTGCCTCTCTTTACTTATCTGAAGTAAATAAAATAAACTTCCGTAAAATCATTACATTCTATACCCTGCGCCTATTTCCAGGCGCATAAAAGGATAGTCCGATATTGTGCTGCTTACTAAAAATCCGTACTCCGCTCTTAAACATAGTGTAATCCTATCTGTTGCAGCGTAATCAAAAGTCATCCCTGCACCGGCAAAGGGCCCGGGTGCAGAGAGTTCCTTTTTCTCAGGGATGCTGTTTACCAGCTCGGTATAGGGCATCTTCATGTATGCTGCTCCCCCTGTGATATATGGTGCGGCTGATAAATTTTCAGTAAAATTAAACCTGTATGCTATAGACAGACCCAGAGGAATAAGAAAAGCATTTCCGGTTTCAACTATATCTGATTCAATGTCAGCCTTTCCAGGCATGTAGTAAAATCCGGCAGAGATTCCGGTTTCAAGTCCTGTTCCAAAAAGATTGTGTTTTGTTAATGAAAGGGTTCCGCCATATCCCATACCCAGAAGATCAGTGAATTTTCCCATTGGATATATTACTCCCCCTGTAAAAACCGGGGTTATTCCAATGAGCACAATCCGCTTTGAAGCAGGATCTGACTCCGCCCCCCTGTCATCAACGGAAACAACATAAACTCTGGTGATGCCCGAAGGGCTGCTTATTGTATAGGCTGTATTTTTACTCTCCCCTATAAGTTTTTTCTCATTATCTTTATCAGCAAAGAGGAGATACTTAACCACTTTCCCGTCCACATCCGAAGCAGGCTGCCAGGAGACTTTCGCCTCACCCTTATCTGTTATAATTACATTAATTCCATCAGGCGAGTCAGGAGGGATATTTTTTGTCACAAAAGTGTACTCATTGCTCGATGTAGTTTCATCTCCATCACCGGCAAAGCCTGTAACTTTCACTGTATATTCAGTATTGCTTGAAAGATTTTTTAAAACATAAGTTGTCTTGCCCGATTTCACAGAGGGGCCGTATTTCTCCCCCTTTTTTTTATAATATATATTGTAGTACTTCATCTTTTCAAATGACGGGAGCCATTCAAGTGATACCTGGTTAGTTTCAGGCTCACCCTTTAATCCTGTGGGGTTCCGCTCTGCCATAAATAAAACATCCGCCCTCTTCATTGTAAATTCCACGGGCTTGTAAAGATCTTTCCGGAATGTGTAGGTTAAGCGATCCTCATCCACCATATAGACAGTGTCCACCTTGCCGTCGCGCCTCTGGACAAAGACCCTCCCCATATTGAGCTCCGTGTAGAGGACCCTCATAATCTGATCCCTGGGGTATCGCTCTGTCTTCTTTTCCTCATTACGGAAATTGATATAAGCAGCGGTTTCACTTATAATCACTCCTTTTACTATTGATCCGTCTTTAAGGAAGAGGTATTCAGCGCAAAGATTAATAGAGATGAATAAGATCAGTGAGGTGAAAAAAATTCTTTTTATTAATGGCATCCCGCTCTCCATTTAACTTTTTTTTGAGTTGTTTATTTTAAGATGCTGATGATTTAATTTCATACAAAATTGCTATAGCTTATAAAATGTGAACAATAATTTTCATGGCATTATAACACCAATCGATTTTTCTGTCATCGTGGTAAACACGTAGATTAGGGAAAAATCGAAGAAACCGGGAAAAAAAGAGAGTTAAAATTCCCCTTATAAAATTTTTATTCAACAGAATCCGGAGAGAAAACTGAAGGTGAAACAAACATATTTGTACAGTAATTAACAAGTTCACTCCGCCTGGTCAGGCCAAGCTTTTCATATATATTAGTTACATGAGTTTCCACGGTACGAAGAGAGATACCGAGAGATTCTGATATCTGTTTATTAGAATTACCTGAAAGTACAAGCTGAATAAGCTGAAACTCTCTTTCTGTAATTCCCTTATTTTTAAGATTTGCATGACAACTCTCAATTCCCCAGGCAGTAATAATGAATCCCACATAATCTCCAAAACGGTCTTTAAAACGGGAGATATCAGCATTGATGAGAACCGTTTCCTCCTCAGGAACTTTAAGGTTAAGCTTAATCCCGGTTACATAATCAACTTTCATTGTATCCATAATCCGCTCCATCAGATCATTTTCAACAATGACCTGTGATAAGCTGTGAGGCGGGTCATGAGGGGCAATTTTATTCATCAAAGCCAGGTTCACTTTAAAAATTCTTTTCCTGCAATCAGTGATTATTATCATTTCATTGAGAGAATCAAGAACATCCAGAGGGAGAAATTGTTCATAAACACCAAGGAACCTGTATTTTACCATTGCATACCATATAAGCGAAATCCAGACAATACTATATAGAGGAGCCTGACCATAGGTATGATAGTCAAAAAAAATCGGAGCAAGAAAGGGTTCAATATTATAACTTGCAATGGTTACAATTATAGCCGCAAAAATTATTCTGCTTTTACTCCGCATCCTGAAACTTTTTGTATTTTTAAAATTTTTATACAGGAGTAAAAGTGAAATAATATAATAGCTCAGATAATTTACCATGAGGAGATAAAAACTCGGCGCTTCATAATCGGGAACCATGAGCCAGTATTTGCCGTTGCGGTAAATATCTGAAAAAACCAGATGGCCGGTGATACTTATGTACAGAAAATAAAAAGAGGGAATATATATTATATAAAGCAGACTACTCTTTACAGTTTCAGTATAGCGTAGTGTAAAATGCAGAACAAGGGGATGTAGGAAAATAAACCCTGGAGAGGCAACCTTAAGCCAGAAAAAAGCATCCTCCCTGGTATGTGCGGAGTATCCGAATGCGCAGCCGAAAAGCCATGTTGAGATACAGAGACATATAAAGAAAAAAATCCGGTTAGATTCAGATCTGTAATCCCTGAAAAGGATATAAAATCCCTGCATCAGAGTAATTGACAGTGCTATCGCGGCAATGAATGAAAGTATATTCATACTCTACCAAATATTTAGAGAGAAAAATTTCAACTTGTTACTTTTTAATGTCACTTCACTCTTCATACACGCTATAATATACACTTCAAACTTCATGTCAATTAGTTTTCATTTCAGGCTGTCGCATCTCACATGCTGTTTCCTCAGAAGCAGAAGACCCGGAATCACCGGAACGATCACAGCTCTGGTGATAATCTGCCTTTCATTTTTACCTCGTTGAAATCCCGTCTGCAAAATAATTTCCATGAATGAAAGTCTGGAACCTTACCGGGAATGATCGGCGATGCTAAGTAATAACTCATAAACATATGGGATAATTGGTATTCGCCGCGCCAGAGACACAGTAGAAACATAGTTACCTGAATTTTTTAGTAATTACTTTTTTCTTTACATCTGCAGAATTATGAGTTGAACTTTTTTTAAGCATGAGTACGCTGAAATTATAGAAAAACATTCGGGATACAGTTATTGCTCGAAGATAATGTCTCCCGCATACTGATCACTCTATTTAAAAGCATAAACTGTTCCGGAAACATAAACATCAGAATCAGCTCGCTCAATATTTAGTCAGTGCTTTTTAAATTGCCTGTATTATAATTATTGGATATATTGAATCTATGCTGATTAAACTAAAAAACTTCTACCTCAAAAAATTAAATGCCGTTACCGATGTTCACCCACGGGATATTGAAGATGAGGGGAGAAGAAAACTCTTCGCTATTTTTATTCTTCTTCTTATAGCTCCGCTAATTATTTTCGGAACTCATCTGATAAAATCCGGATTTTACGGTTATGGCATCGTTGATTATATAGTAGCGTCTCTCTTTTTTCTGTTCCTGATTATTTTCAGAAAAGTGCGTAAACCCAAAGTCTTTTACCGGCTGGCTCTTTCACTTCTCTGCTTTCTCCTTGTTTACTGGGTTAATACCGGGGCGGCTAAAGGTTATGCCGCCATCTGGGTTCTGACAATCCCCCCTTTCACATTTTTTCTTCTCGGTAAGAGAGAGGGGATAATCTGGACAATCTTTGTTTACGGGATCACTGCACTGCTTCTCACTGTTCCATCTCTCTCCATAAATGGTTTTGTCTATGAAATGAATTTTGTTTCCCGCTTTCTTTTCACGCTCTTTCTCATTATTCTTTTCACCTATAATTTTGAGTCTGTCCGTCAACGCTACAAAAGGGCGATGGAGAGTGAACAGCTGAAATTAATTGAAGAGAAGGAACGGCTCGCAGAATCAAAACATGAAAGCGATACAGCCAACCTTAAATTGAAAGAGGAGATGGAGATCAGAAGAAGAGCAGAGGAGGAACTCCGTGCCCATAGAGACAGACTTGAGGATATTATTGCTGAAAGGACACGCGAACTTAAAAAAATCAATGAAGAACTCTCTGCAAACGAATCAAAATACAGACTCATGGCTGATAACATAACTGATATGATCTGGACTGCAGACCTTAATCTGCAGTTTACATTCATAAGTCCCTCTGTAACAAGAATATTCGGATATACAGTTGATGAGGCGATATCTCTGCCGTTTGACAAATGGAACACCCCGGAGTCTTTCAGTAAAGTTTCGCGGATATACGCCAGTCAGCTTGAACTTGAAAAAACAGGAGAAGCACCCCCCGAAAGATATGTTAATATTGAGCTTGAACATATAAAAAAAGACGGAACCATCGTGCCGGTTGAAATCACTGTTTCATTTTTAAGAGACAGTGACGGCACAGCCATAGGGATTGTGGGCATAACACGGGACATAAGTGAAAGGGTCAAAGCCATTAATGAAAACAGAAAGATACAGGAACAGCTTGCACAGGCTCAGAAGATGGAAGCCATCGGAACTCTTGTAGGCGGGATAGCGCATGACTTCAATAATATTCTGGGAGGGATAATAGGGAGCTTCGATCTTCTCTCGAGACTGCTTAAAAGCGAAGAGGACGGGAACAGAGAAAAGATTGAAAAATATCTATCACTCGGGATGGAATCATCTCTCCGTTCCGCTGAGCTGATAAGACAACTACTTTCCCTGTCGAAAAAACATGAAATACTCCTCTCCCCCGTTGATATAAACGATTCACTTAACCATGTTGTTGAAATCTGCAGAAACAGTCTCCCGAAAACAGTGGAAATCGATTTTGTCCAGCACGGAACACCCCTGGTTGTCATGGGTGACATGGTGCAGATCGAACAGGTTCTCCTTAACCTCTGCATAAACGGGGCTCACGCCATGACTATTATGCGTCCGGCCGGTGAAAAGCAGGGTGGTGTTCTTAAGATCCGCACAACAGAAACCAGATCGGACTACATAATGAAAGAACTTTATCCTGAAGCTGTATCGTCTGAATGGGGATGGGTAAAAATTGAAGTCTCTGATACAGGTGTAGGAATAGATCCGGAGATAAGGAAAAGAGTATTCGAACCCTTCTTCTCCACAAAGAGACAGGATGAAGGTTCAGGGCTTGGACTTTCAATTTCTTATAATATTGTACGGCAGCACAGGGGGATTATTCATCTATACTCCGAACCCGGCACAGGTACTTCCTTTTCTATTTATATACCTCTATACAGTAATGTTGAGGGGAGCGAAAACGGAAAGCGTTGTACAGGTGATATTATAAAAGGGAGCGGTACTATCCTTGTAATAGATGATGAGCCTGTAATGCTGAATGTGGCAAGCGGTATTCTTGAAGAGTGCGGGTATAATGTAATCGCAGCTTCCAGAGGAGCTAATGGCATTGACATATACAGGGAAAAGTTCAAAGAGATATCCGCCATACTTCTTGATCTTTCAATGCCGGGGATGTCGGGCCTTGAAGTTTTTCTGGAACTTAAAAAAATCAACAGCGAAGTGAAGGTACTGCTGGTATCCGGGATGTTCGATTCAGAGTCACAGATAACAGCAGAAAAAATCGGGATTAAGAACACAGTAAATAAACCATACCTTGCAGATGAACTGTCCTGTAAACTTAAATCTATTCTTTAAACACAAGATAATCCAGCATTTACACCTTAACTTTCATAAATAAAAAAATCCCTTTTAACCCGCCACCTTCGGCGGCGGGGATGTGTAATTCTCATTTTTTTACACTGAAATTATATTTAGTAATAGTTACTGTAGATGATCTGAAATTCGATACCGGTTTTACCGGATAATGGGATCTGCAATAAATCAGTTCTTCTCCACAAGATGCTTCCAGTACCGCACCGGCATAAACTGTTTCTGCTGCCGTAGATTGGTTCTGTCTTTTATTGCAATCGAACTGTAGAAATTCTTCCAGAGTCCGCTGTATATATCTTCGCAGGAGTCTCTGTCGGGAATCCTGTCCAGTTCAATGCTTAAAATTTCAGGTCGCCCGTCCCGGTTGATCGCCGCAGTCCCCCTTTTTCTATCGTGGATGATCCACTTCTCACCGGGCATCCGTCTTGAAAAATGACCTGATATGAGCGGGAGAATATCGTTGTCCGGCTCAATCTCCGCATAGAACGTATCATCCTCAACTGATAAAAACCGGACAAGCCCCAGCATCCGGTGTGATTCAAGCTTATTCCCGTACTTAAATCCTGCATTAATGTAATCAGAAATTATCTGCTCTTTTTCAGGACTGCATGATAAATAGCAGTAAAAAATATTTTTCAATGATTCACGATTAATCTTTGCTTCAATACGCAGGTATAAATCCTTCGCCCTTATAAAATCAGTTTCGTGATAAAACACCTCATCAAAAAGTCCTGCATCATCAGCAGAAACAGTAAAACGGGGTGATGGAGTTTTACTCTTCAAAGCATGATCCATTGCTGAAAAAAGACCCTCCACTGTACCGTCATAAACAAAGAGCTGATTCATATATCACCTGTAATAGCCGAGACATAGGATTCCCGGTCCGGGAGCAGCACCTGTTCCGGAAAAAGCAGAAGCTGTGACGATTCTGAACGTTCAGTTGAACCGGCAAGAATATTCCTGACTCTTTCAGGCTGGTCAATTAGCTGCACTGCCGGTCTTCCGGAACATGTAATGAAATATTTAGCTCTCTTCATTACAACTCCGATCTTCTTCAGACTTTCGGGAGTGAGCGCACCTGCTCGGCGGGCCTGTATAATCTTCCGTGCAGATAAAACTCCAATCCCCGGAACCCGAAGCAATGACTCATAATCCGCATGATTAACATCAACAGGAAAAAAATGGTAGTTACGCACTGCCCAGGCGCTCTTGGGATCAATTTCAAGATCAAGAAATGGATGTTTCTCATCGAGGATCTCTGAAGCGGTGTATTTATAAAAACGGAGGAGCCAGTCTGCCTGATAAAGACGGTTCTCCCGTCTCAGCTGCGGCGGCGCCACAGGGAGTATGGAGCTCTCTTCACGTACGGGAATATATGCAGAGTAATATACCCGTTTTAGTCCAGCACGAAGATATAGCGCTTCGGAAAGATTGACGATTGAAAAGTCTGTTTCAGGAGATGCGCCGACAATCAGCTGGGTACTCTGCCCTGCAGGTACAAACTTCGGAGTCTTTGCCCTCTTTGCCGGAAAATTTTCAATTATCCCTTTTCTGATCATTCCGATTGAAGAAAAAATTTTATCCTTGTTCTTTTCAGGTGCAAGAAGAGCCAGACTTTTTCTTGATGGAAGCTCGATATTCGCACTCATCCGGTCAGCAAGAAAACCCGCCTCACTTATCAATTTTGGGTCTGCTCCCGGGATAGCCTTCATATGTATATAACCGTTGAATCGATGATGAACTCTTAGAAGTTTTACAGCGCGGATCATCATCTCCATGGTGTAATCGGGGGTACGGAAAACACCTGAACTGAGGAACAATCCCTCAATATAATTTCTTTTATAAAAGTTAATTGTGATATCTGCCACCTCTTCAGGGGTGAGTGAAGCCCGCGGTATGGGATTTGATGACCGGTTAACGCAGAAAGCGCAGTCGTAGATACAGTTATTGTTCATGAGAATTTTGAGCAGAGATATACATCTCCCGTCATCAGCCCAGGAGTGGCAGATACCTGACTTCGCAGCATTCCCTATACCGCCGGAGATGTTGCTTCGGGTACTCCCGCTGGATGAGCATGATACATCATATTTCGCAGATGCTGCGAGAATCTTTAGTCTTTCTGATATTTCAATAGTTTTGAGTGACATAATTATTAACCATACAAGCGTATAGTATTATCGCAACTTTTTTTTTTAAAAATCGTCAAATATTTTCAAGTGTGCATAAGCTCCGCATACGCTGTGCCGCCAAAAATAAACTGCCACCGTAACCTGCTTTACAAAATAAACTGTTTTGAATTCGATAATACATTTCAGATTATCAATTGAAGGAATTATATGATAACTTTTAAATTTATTGGCCGCTTCATATGTGACCGCGATTATAAAGATGAGCAGCCGAGGCAGGGTGTCTTTTCCGATGCCGGAGGTTATATAGAATTAACTAAAGGCGAGAACTACGAACAGGCCTTGAAGGACCTTGACGGATTTGATTACATCTGGGTAATTTTTGTTTTCCATCACAACTCCACATGGAAACCTGTTACCAACCCGCCGTACAGTGACGGGAATGGCAAGAAGGGTGTCTTCGCAACACGGTCACCATACAGACCGAATCCAATTGGGATGAGCTGTGTAAAAGTCGAAAAAATTACAGGGAACAGGATCTACATCGAAGCTTCAGATATACTTAACAATACACCAATTCTCGACATCAAGCCGTATATATCCGATTACGACAGTTTTCCGGAAGCATCAAGAGGCTGGCTCGATAACGTTGTAAAAGATAACTATTCAGTAGAGTATTCCCCTGAGGCCGAAGTAAAGATAGATTACCTTAAAGAACATGGCGTTGATCTCACCGGAGCAATAAACAGTCAGCTTGCATTCAACCCATTTGATAAAACCAGAAAAAAGTTTGAAGCGGCCGATAACGGATTTATTTTCAGATTTAAAACATGGGTGATAATATTTACAATAACGGACAACCTGATTACAATCGAAAATATTAATTCGGGATATAAAGATTACAATACTCTATGCGGAAATGATACACAGGATGATCTGGAAGTTCATAAATTGTTTAATGATAACTTTATTTAAATGCAGAAAGATTTACTCAACACCAGCCTTGTCTTTTGGGAGCCTCATTGTAAACTGATAAGCGCCGAAATCCGCATACGAATCATCGTATCCATCATAAGTCAGTTCACCATTATAAAATTTGTGTATTGCATTATTAATAGAAGGTAGCCCGTACCGGGAACTTTCACAGTTTTCACGATGTATCTTCTCATTCCTTAACTTAACTCTTCTGGTCCATCCGCAATTCAATGATTCTTCAATGCTCTTTTCTATACTCTGATCAAACCTTGCATAATTTCTCATTATTAAATCGATAAACTCCGGTTTTCTCCTGTTTGTAAGACAGACAACCTCAAGCATGCAGCTTAAATTTTTATTATTTTTATCGTAACTATCGGATAATTTTTTTTCTATTATATAATTCGATTTAACAGCGTTGCTTATAAGCTCAGGGATGATGTATAATGCCATGGGATTATCAGACTCTTTTAAAATTGTCAGTCTACCCGATAGAAAACTGATTACATCATCATTCAGAGCTGCAACATATTTTCTAAACTCTTCAATCTTAACTGAGTCCGTTCCGGCAGGTGTGAACGGTGGGATGCCCGAGTAAAAACGCCGTAAAGCAGTTGTTCCATTATATAGTATGGTATGAGATTTTACTGTTTCTCTGCTTGTATTTATAACAAAATAGCTCTGGTAATCACTTTTAGTATTCAGATAACGTTTTTTAATAAAAACATTTTTTGGTCCATGAAGAATAGATGGAATATAATTATCCGGCTGATGCAGAATATCGTTATGTTTAACAGCTCTTGCGAACATTACTGCTCCTAAAAAACCCGGTTAATTATAATTCTTAACACACATCATTTAAAATATTATGTCACTTGATTACACAGTAAATATTTTCTGTCAACCCTAAACCCGATAAAACAGACCGGAAATCTATATTTAATCAACTATTTCTTTTCCGCTTCCCACTCGAACCTTTCACCTCTGTTGTTGATCATAATCCCTTTAATAACCTTTCCTGAAGAGTTGTACCTGCCGGAAAAATTCTGTTTAAACAGATAATTCGCACCGAGACGTCTTATCTCTTCTGATGTTGATGCCGAGCGGGTAAATCTTACTCCGCTTGAACTGATTCTTACGCCTTTGAGATATTCAACAGCGCCTTTCCCCCATCCGGGAAAACGCATGCTTCCGTATAACCGGTCTTTTGAGGCTCCAATTACAAGAATCCCCTCATGCCCCTGCAGCCGTATTTTATATCTTCCAAGATATTGCGGTGGTACCGGCAAAATATCCGTTTCAATAATCTCCTCTTCCTGAAAAATTTCAATACTTATAATATTTTTCATAGACAGAATAGTATAATAGAACCTCCCTGCATCCGGTTCCGGGAGAGATGTTTTATTCTTAACAGATTCGGAATCTCTTTTTACTATAATTGTATTGCCGCAGATAAAAAGATTTTCCCCTCTATAATAATTCAATTCTTTGTCTTTTATTATTACCGAATATGAGGAAGTCATAACTTTTAGTATTGGAACAGCAATCAGAAATATCAGAGACGCCGATAACAGTATTAGAGCCGCTTTATTCAATACATCTTTTTTTTTCTTATCCATTGATAAAACTCTCCATATAAAGTGGTAATTATTTACAATATCGGCCGAATTTTATTTTAAATGCGGCAAAAATAATTAAATTGAGCTATATATTACAGTTCATAATATATAGCTCCAATTGAATTTGAGATGATGCGGAAAATCTAATACTTCAACAGTTACTTATTCTTTCTAAACCAATAAGTTAACAAAGAACCGGTGAAACCATACTGAATAAGAAACTGAATCCACTCCGGTTTTGAATACCAGCCGAATAACACGTTCAGAGGGAGCCCGACTATACCCTCTTTGTGATTTAAAACAGAATTCGACAAATCGTATACTTTAACCAGTAGTAAATTATCAGAACCCAGATAACCAAGGGACTTCATCGCTCCCAATCCCTCATGAATTCCATATCCTGCCAGATATCCGGCCTGAATAATCAGATATAAAAGAGTAATCTTGAAGATTGATGCAATTTTCACTTTAAAAAGTGAGAAATATATTGCTGATGAAAGAATAATAGAGAGAATGATCCCTATCATTATAGACTGATAATTGTACCGGCCCGCAAAGGAAAAAATTGCGATCTCCACACCTTCCCGGGCAATCAGAATAAATGTAACTGTAAATATCCCTAATTTTGTCAGATTAATTGCAGTTTTATTTTCAACGAAATTCTTTATCTCACTCCCATGCTGTATCATCCAGATAATAAACGAAGTCACTAATCCCACTGCGGCAAGACTGGCTACACTCTCCCAGAGCTTTCCGATCTGATCCATTTTTTCCATCTGGCTTCCAGCATAAAAAAGCAGATAACCTATAATCAGGGAAAATACTACACTTGAAAACAATCCAAGAATAACATTTATGATTAAGTGCCTGTTATCTGTTTTCTGGAGAAACCTGACAATCAGTATCAGTATTAAAAAAGCCTCAAGTCCTTCTCGAAAGGACATTATAATTCCGGGTAATAAACTATTCATATGTAAATCCTCACTAATTTTTTTCAAAATATTGATTCAATTTTAGAGAATATTAAATTATAGAGTTTATCTCTAAAAATAGAACTCAAATGTTAGACCAGGCTAACTTTAAAAGGTTACAGGTCAATAATAATAAATTTATACTTTTTATAAAATATTATTACTTGAAATTCTTCTTTATGGGAAAATCCCGATCAGGCCGATAATTAAAAAAAAGAAAAGTGTCTCCGGAGGAACAATGTCCAAAAATATCATGTATTTCCAGAACAGTGAAAATATAATAAAAATCGGCCAGATTGAGCAGAGAATGTATATAATCCTTGAAGGGCGGGTGAGCGTATTCCTTACAAGCGGTGATGAAAATATAGTTGTAGCAACAATGGAGAAGGGTGATTTTTTCGGAGAGATATCTCTTTTTACAGATCATCCCAGAAGCGCAACAGTCCGGGCGCTGGGGGACGTTAAACTTGCATACATAGATAATGTGACTCAGCTTAAATCTTTTCTTATACTTAATCCTCAATTTGCGGCAAAAATGGTATCAATTCTTGCTCAAAGACTTGCAAAAACTGATACTATATTGATAGGTAAAATAAGCGAAATCAACAGGCTTAAACAGACACAGGCTATCTAACTCCCTGAGCTGATTTAAGCACTTCAACGGGAGATAAAATGAACAATAAAATAAAGAAAAAATTATTCATACTGGACGGCCACGCCCTATGCTACAGGGCGTATTTTGCATTTATAAAGAATCCGCTTAAGAATTCATCGGGACAGAATACTTCGGCAATTTTCGGTTTTGCCAGAATGCTTTTTAAACTTATAAAAGAACAGAACCCTGACTACCTTGCAGTGGCATTTGATCCTCCGCAGAAATCTTTCAGATTTAAATTATACGAAGAGTATAAGGCAAACAGGGTAAAAATGCCCGATGACATGCGAAGCCAGATCGGAGAGATAAAGCGCATGGTGGAGACTCTCGGCATAACAACACTTGAGCACGCAGACTACGAGGCCGATGATGTACTCGGTACTGTTGCAGAAAAATTCTCATCTGACGAACTGGAAGTGTACCTTGTAACCGGCGACAAAGACGCATACCAGCTTATAAAGGATAATGTCAGAATATACGCAAACACAAAGGGAATTTCTGAATACGAGATATACGATGCCGAGGGTGTTGTAAATAAAGTCGGCCTCGGTCCCGATCAGATAATAGATTACATGGCGCTCATGGGAGACACGTCAGATAATGTTCCCGGAGTAAAAGGTATAGGAGAGAAGACCGCTCTGAAATTGATCACAGAGTATGGGACTCTTGAGAAGATATATGAAAATGTAGATTCAATAAAAGGCAAAACCGGCGAGATGCTGAAGACCGGCAGAGAGATGGCCCTCCTCAGCAGGGATCTTGTTACCATAAGAAGAGACGTTCCTCTCGATGCAGAGCTTACAGATATGGAGTTTAACGAGATCAATGCCGAAACTGCAGTTGAATACTTCAACGGAATTGAGATGGAATCTGTTGCGAAAGATTTTTTCCAGGGGGTAAAATCTGAAAAGAAAATTTCCGGTATGGAGAGCTCCAGGGAATACATAACGATCAAAACTGAAGCCGAACTTAAGCATATGATCGAAGAGATCAGAAAAGCCGGCACAGTCTCATTCGATACAGAGACAGACTCCATCCATCCCGTGGAAGCCAATCTTGTGGGGATGTCTTTCTCCATCCGAGAGAACAGCGGATGGTTCCTCCCTCTTCAGAGCCAGGGACTCTTCGGCGGAGATTACCCCGATCCGTCGGTTTCAATCCCCATGGTTAAGCCGATACTTGAAGATGAAAAAATAAAGAAAGTCGGACAGAATATTAAGTTCGATCTTCTTGTACTGAAACGCGCGAAGATTGAACTCCGCGGAATTTATTTCGATACAATGATCGCATCATACCTTCTCAATCCCGCAGAGAGAAGGCACAACATGGATGATCTGGCGGAAAAATATCTCAACTACAAAACCATAACATACAAAGAGCTCACCGGTACCGGAAAGAACGCAATCCCTCTTGCTGAAGTCCCCCTGGAACGGCTCGCCGAGTATGCAACTGAAGATGCCGATATAACTTTCAGACTATATAAACTCTTTAAGCCGATGCTGGAGAAAGAGAACCTCACCGCTCTCTTTGAAACAATCGAAATGCCTCTGCTTTCAGTTCTTGCTGATATGGAGTACGCAGGAGTAAAGATCGACACAGCTCACTTTGAAAAGATGAAAAAAACAATTGTAGAGAGAGTTAAAGAGGTAGAGAAACAGATCTACTCTCTTGCCGGGCAGGAGTTCAACATCAACTCCACGAAGGAACTATCTTCTATTCTTTTTGACAAACTTCAGCTTAAAACTGCAAGGAAAACGAAAACCGGATTTTCCACAGATATACAGGTTCTCGAAACTTTGAAAGGGAGCCACGAGATAATCGATTATCTCATTGACTACAGAACTCTCAGCAAACTTCACAGCACATATATCGACTCCCTGCCGAAAATGATAAGCAGATACACAGGGAGAATTCATACATCATACAACCAGACAATTGCAGCAACGGGGAGACTTTCATCAACAGATCCGAATCTGCAGAATATCCCTATTAGAGATGAATTCGGCGGACAGATCAGAAAAGGCTTCGTTCCAGAGAAGGGTTTTCTTCTAATGTCCGCGGACTATTCACAGATAGAACTCCGCCTGGCTGCGCACTACTCAAATGACGCAAACATGATATCGGCTTTCAGAGATAAAATTGATATCCACAGCATGACAGCTTCTTCAGTCTTCGGTGTTTCAATTGCTGACATCACCCCCGATATGCGGAGACAGGCAAAGATTATAAACTTCGCTACGATATACGGAGTGTCACCTTACGGCCTATCCCAGCAGGCCGAGATAGGGATGAGAGAGGCTGCTGAATTCATTAAGAAATATTTTGAAACATATCCGGGATTCCGCGAATATATCGACAAAACAATTGAGTTCGCGAAACAACACGGCTATGTGCAGACACTCATGGGGAGAAAACGCCCGGTTCCCGAAATAGCATCTGAAACATCATTCAGGAGAGAGGGCGCCGAACGTGCGGCAATAAATATGCCTATTCAGGGAACCTCTGCCGACATGATAAAGATCGCCATGATAAACATCGCAAAAGAAATGACAGATAAAAAACTCCGTTCCCGGATGATAATGCAGGTACACGATGAACTTGTTTTTGAAATACACGAGAATGAAAAAGCAGTAATGGAGGAAATGATCCGTGATAAAATGGAGAATGCCATTAAGCTCAATGTGCCGGTAATAGTTGAAATAGGAATTGGAAAGAACTGGGATGAGGCGCATTGATAAAAAGTATTCGGCACGCCTTTTTTAAATTGAATATCCGAAATTATTAATTTGACTCAGCAGTTGTGTTTTAATATATAATTATGAGGTATGTGCCGGTCTGATGCCTGTTAAAGATTATTGTCATCACTGGGGGTGTTAATAAATGAGAATACCAGTACAGTTAAAACTGATAGCCGATATATACGAATTTGCCGCATACCATTTTTTTGCTGTGCTTTTCTGGCTGATTCTGCTTGTACATCTGATTCTGCACCCGTCACTGTTTTATTCATTCATATATTTTCATAATGAATTTGTTCGCGATTATTATGCCATACTGTCTGGACAGAATTCTGAGTACGGTATCTGGCCGGGTCTACTCTCTGCTCTGGGGCATGATTTTCTCTGGATTATAATTACCCTTACAGTTATGATTATCCCCCTGGCTGTGATTCGCCGGCTGTTAAACCCCGGAGCTAAAATCGGAGAACGAGTTGGTGAATATCTCTTCAGAGCAATTATCTCTCTTTTGGGTTCATTTCTAGTCGGCGCTATCATCACCAGTATTATTATAGCAATCTTTCTTGCCTTCGGTCGTTTTCTCTTTAGTTCTCCGGTGGATATTACCCTGGAAAATAACGTCGAAATTGTAGCCAGCGGAATAATTATAACAGATCTATTACTCTGCCTTATATTCTGGTCTCTTCAGGGGACAGATCAGACACCGGATCAGGAAAAGAAAAAAGGCGTATCTAAAGCTGCATCCATTGCTTTTCGATCAAGAAGGTCCACTATCGGAGCTCTGGTGTTGGCTGTTCTGATAGTAGTGATTGTTATCGAAATGGTCCCTGCCAGAGTAAAACTTGTACTTCCCGGCACGTCCAGCCCGACAACCTTATACTCGTACGATCTTTTCAACGGAAAGGTAAGCGATAAGATTAACGAGGAGGGGCCTCAAATCTTCCGTATCGAATCTGTGTTCCGTAATCCGCAGTATCTTTCGGATAATCGGCTGTATCATAAACCTGAGGCCTTTGACATGGCTTATAGGGATCTCTTTATTTATAATGAGCAATTACCGCTATACTCCATGTTCAATGGTTTCTTTTCCCGGCGTCCTGATGCCATCTCTCTTGACGCAGCCCAATTTGCAATGACTGTTACATACCGCGCAATTGATGTCTACGATAAGTACGGATATATCTACCCGGTTTCACTTGAATTTCACCAGCAGGAATACAGAGCAAAGGTAACCGGAACCGACGGCCCCGGAGGGGTATTTGTTACAGGCAGCTATGTCAGCCGGGATTCCGGGACTTTCAGGCGTATTACCCTCGACCTGGTGAAAGCCTCCGGTAAATCGGCCTGGGGTGCAATGACGGTTGATAAAGAATCACGTCTTCTTTTTTACCACAGCGTTAATGGGAAACGTTACACATGTTCATACCTGTCTAAAGAACAACCGGTTGAACTGGTGAGTTACGATAAAGACAGTATCATTAATTCTCTGACCTTTGTTGACGAGTTCTATGGATACACGGTTTTTATCGATGATACCCCGGTTTTCTATTTTGACAGCGATATGGAACGTATGCAATTACTTCTGATTCATAAAGAGGGAATAGCTGCCGGCGATAGTGCTGATTTCCGGATAAAGGTCAGCAAGGCACAGAAGGCATATTAAACTACTTCTTCCAGGCGTAGATTACCACACTCTTCGGAAAGAAATAGTTTACAAACAGTTCCGCTTTTCTCATAAACTTAGAGAATAGACCTAGGGTTAAAAACTTATGATACCCCTTAGTCATTGGATGCTCTGCGTTATTCAGTCCTACAACACAACGGATAATCCACCATATGGTATGGAACGAATGTTTAAAACCCACAGCATAAACCTCAAGACCGTTCTTCCTCATAATCTCCGCAAGCTCTGAGGGGAAATATTTCCTTACATGGCCACCCGGTGATGTAAAATATTCATATGTCAGTGTGTCATATATTATCTCGCTGAAAAATGTCGGAACAGTAATTGCAATCCTTCCGTTTGTTTTCAAAACCCGTGCAAGTTCGGAACATGCCTTGAAATCGTCGTCAACATGCTCCATAACCTCGGAGCATATTATTCTGTCGAAAGTTCCTGTTTTAAACGGCAGGTTAAGTGCATCACCAACGTGAGTTACAAAACTAGCGCCCTCGGGAGATCCGCCGCTCTGCTTCATACTGGCCAGCGTATATCGTGTTTTCAGAAGAGATCCGATATCAAGATCCATGCAGAATACCGATGCGCCCCGTCGCATAAACTCGATTGAGTGCCTTCCGAGTCCGCAGCCGGCATCGAGGACCACATTCCCCTTCTGAACTGCCAGCCTGTCAAAATCAACTGTGAGCATCGATAACCCCCTTGTACATCTCTTCCATCTCACGCGCCGCGTTTTCCCATGTGAAGACTTCAAGTATTCTTTTACGCGCGGCTTTACCCATCTTTTCCCGTATACCGGGATTATCTATAAAGAAATCTATAGCCTCTGCAAGCGCGTATGGATCTCTCGATTTGACAACATAACCTGTTTTCATATGCTCACCGACAACCTCAGGGAGAGCCCCTCCGTCCGATGATATAAGCGGAAGTTCGCAAGCCATAGCTTCTGCTGCAGGGAAGCCGAACCCTTCGTACAGCGAAGGTGAAACCGCAATCTGATGCTGCGAGTAAAGCTCTATAAGTTTCTCTCCCGGAATCTTCCCGGTAAAATGTACACGGTCATTAATTCCGAAATTATCAATCCATTTTGTAACATAACGCCTGTTAGGAGCTCCCCCGTCAACAACCGTAAGATGAACTTTATTTCTGGTAAGAGTCAGCGCCTTAAGCAGATAGACAACACCCTTCTTTCTGTCCTCAACATTGCCGACAAAAATAAGACTGTTCTCTTTTTTCTTAACTCCCGGGAGCGGCCTGAAGATACTTTTCTCCGGCTTAACACCGAATGCCTTTGCAATCTCAATCTTCGCATCATGAGACACCGTAAGTATATGATCCATCCGTCTTGCAACAAATCCCTGCATAATCAGCGGATAATAAAGAACCCTCTTTATCTTCAGCAGAAAGTCCGAAGGATACTCAAACCATGTAGTCCTGTCGATCGACAAAGGGTGATGTATTGTCGAAATAAACGGTATACCGAAATTCTTTATAAGAAGAAAACCGTAACCGAGACTCTGATTGTCATGTATTACATCGAATTTGTGCGTTTTCAAAAGCTCCTTAAGTTTGAAATAGGCGCGGAAAGAGAAAGTTTCAATCTCGGGAAATATTCCAAGTTTTGAGGCGACAAATTCATAAAAGTTAAGAGGCTTCAACGTTGCGAAGGGCTTATGCGGTTTTATATAATTTGTTTTGTTGTTGAAATAGTTATGGTTGCTCACGTAATGAATGTGAACCCCCTCCATTGGGGGAAAATAGGGCGGCCCCTGTATTACATGAACCTCGTGACCCAGTCTGACCAGTTCACGGGCAATATACATTGTATAAATCCCCTGGCCTCCGCAGTACGGGTTACCTCTATATGTAAGCAGACAGATCTTCATACTCTGCTCCTGTATTCCTTTATAACATCTTTATAGACTTCAAGTGTATTCTTAGCGGCAACTGACCAGGCAAAATTCTCAACGGCCCATTTACGCCCGTTTTTGCCCATCTTTTCGCGCAGCTTTTTATTCTTAAGAAGTTTCATGATGCCGTCTTTAAGCGCCACAGGGTCCATGGGGGGAACAAGTATTCCGCAGTCAGGCGACACAACCTCTTTGAGCGAACCGGCTGTGGTAACAACAACAGGAGTCTGACACGACATAGCTTCAACCGCCGGGAGTCCGAATCCCTCAAACAATGAAGACATGACTAAAATAGTTTTACGGCTGTATATGCTCACAAGCTGATCATAGCTCAGCTTACCTGTAAACTTAACTCTATGCCCCAGATTATATTTTTTGATTAAGTCCCCTGCTGTCATCTTCTTCGGAGGTCCGTCATCAACGATTGTAAGCGTAACCTCTTCAGGAAGCATGGTCATGGCCTCGAAGAGATAAACAAGCCCCTTCTTGGTATCCTCGGTGTTCCCTACAAAAAGAAGAGCATTCTCCTCCCTCGGTTCACCGGTGTTTTGAAACATTTCCACATCCATTCCGTTATAAACAACAGAAACTCTCTCTTTCTTAACCCTGAACGCCTTTTTCAGCTCATCGACCCCTTCATGAAAAGATGTTATAATCCTGTCCATTCTTCTGATTACAAAGCCCTGCATAACAAGCGGGTAAAATAAAATCGTTGTGGTCTTATCCCAGATACCCCAGTTCCGCTGCAGATCAGCTTCCCTGTCTTTTGTGAGAGGGTGATGCACAGTAGTTACTATAGGTATACCGTAACCCTTCATCGGCACCGTTGCCCAGCCGAGAGACTGTATATCATGAATAAGATCGTATCTTTTTGTTCTTAGAATTTTTTCAAGAGCAAAGAATGCCCTGAAACTGAATGTCTCCATCTCGGGGAAGAGATGAAGCCGTGTTAATACATAATCGGCAAAGTTCCAGGGAGAGAAAATTCTTTTCAGTTTTTCAAGAGGGATATCTTTTGTTTTGATAGACCAGATATTAAGATTTTCAATTTTGTAGACAGTCGCCCACTCCTCAAGAGGATCGGGGTATGGAGGGCCTACCATGACATCAACAGTCACGCCGAGCTTTGCAAGCTCTTTTGAAAGATTGTAAATGTATATCCCCTGCCCTCCGCAATAGGGATTACCTCTGTAACCAAGGATTAAAACTCTCATTTTATCTTCGTTATTCTTTTTATTTTTTATTAGGAATAAGTGTCGATCTGGTTGTAATAATTGCCATCCCTACCCAGAAAACAGCCCCAAGAACAACTGCAGAGATAACAAGAGCCGGCACGGCAAGGGCCCAGAAACTTCTTACATAAACTCCGTAAATTATCAAAGCGGCAAGTGACGCGGTTATCAGGCAGAGAAAAACAGCCTTGATTTTTGAGTTATCTTTTTTTTCAACAATTTCAGGCATCGGGGGTACCACCTTTATAGTCAATATTATCCATCCTATCCAGAAGCCTGTGCAGAGTACAAAGACTGCAACTGCTGCAAGAGGTATAGATACGGCATAGAATGTCATAGTGCTGAGTTCATTAAGATTAACAGCATTGAAAATAGTAAAATCACGATAGTTTAAAACGAAGATTGAGAATATACTCAATCCGAAAAGAGCCGCAGACAGAAGAACTGCCAGGAAGCCCCAGATTTTTGCTCTAGGCATAATATTGCCCCGTTATGTATGATTTTTATACAACTCTGACAGGCTAAATTCACAAATCCAGATGTCAACTTTATTATTCATCACATTTCTGTATTTAAATACATTAAACATCACACTCGAAGGGAGATGATAATGATGAAAATATTCACTCTTTTTCATTTATTCCATTGACATCACAACGGTAAACCTTTTAGAAGTACGAGAATGTATTTTGCAGTAATTTTCACACATTACCGCAGGCAGATACACTAAATTTTAGAGATTCGGTATTTTTTTTAAAACTGAATGCCTGAAGATTTTTTTTTGTTGAAATAAGCTGCTTTCAGGAATTTAATAAAATTTATTATAATAAAGACTGGAACCCGAAGTATTTTGTAGAATTTTTTACAGATTTCTGACGATAATCTAAAAAGAGATATAATTAAAAAAAATGGTCATGCGAATGAAAATAACTACAGAGATAAAGGATGAATTTGTACTAATTAATGTCAAAGGTACACTTTCCATAGAAAATATATCCCCTTTTGAAACTCTTTTAAACAAGTACGTGGATGAGAAAAGACATATACTTATAGATCTTTCTGAAATGACATTTATCGACAGTTCATCCCTTGGAATAATAGTTGTTTATTATACAAAGTCCGAAAAGAACAGCAAACACTTCTCGCTGATAAATATAAATGGTGATATAATGCAGATGTTTAAAATTACCGGCCTTGACAAGCGTATTAAAATTTTCGACAATCTCGAATCAGCTGCTCAAAACCTCGATTTCAGCATATAGCTTTTAAGGAATTTCAACAGGTGAAAATTCTCGCTTTTCTCGGAAATCCCGGCAGTAAATACAGCCGTACAAGACACAATATCGGCTTCATGGCCGGAGAAAAATTCGCAGAGCTCAACGGCATAAAAATAAACAAAAAAAACTTCCTGTCAGAAACCGGAACCGGAAAGATTGAAGAGGTCGATGTACTTCTGCTCTTTCCTCAGACATATATGAATGAAAGCGGAAAAGCTGTAAAAAAAGCCATGGACTTCTACGGAGAGAAACACTCCAGCCTTATAGTATTCCATGATGAACTTGAACTGAAATTTGGTGATGTTAAAACAAAATTTGCCGGCGGCCATAAAGGGCATAATGGAATAAGATCAATCATAACAGAAACAGGGAGCGCCGATTTCCACAGAATCCGTTTCGGAATAGGCCGCCCGGAGAACGAGGCGATGTCTGTATCTGACCACGTGCTTTCAAAATTCTCACCGGAAGAGATGGCCGAAATCGAAAAGATGATGCCGGAAGTAATGAAGATACTTCATACTTTTTTAAACGAGGATTAATTCCAGTGATATAAACAAATTTAGCGGCAGCTTTACTCTCTCAAAAACCCGCCGCTAAATTTCATATGAATTTTAAATTCAGTTATTATAAAAAAAAATTACAATTCAACAGTTCTGGAATCTACCGCATTTTTCTTTACGGATTCAATTCCGTTCATACATCCGCTTCTTGCATTATATGATTCACCCTGCCCTACGATCTCACCATTAGAAGCTTTAAGCCTAAAACGGAATTCCCCTTTTTTGTCTTCGTAAACTTCAAACGCAGAATCTTTCTGTGAATTTTTTTTAACTGATTCTACACCTTCAATACATGCACTTTTGGAACTATAGGCTTCTCCTGTCAATATTATCTGACCATTACCTGCTTTCAGCCTGTATCTGAACTTCCCCGCTTTATCTTTATACACTTCAAATTTACCAGCCACTGAGATCCTCCTGTTTTTTAATTTCTACGGTCATTTTTAATTAACAACAGTTTACAGATAAAATCAATAAGTTGTGCCATTTTTAAAAAAAATCTGAGTGATTTATCTATTCGTCGCAGTTCCCGCCGTTTTCCAGAACAGTTTTATAACCTGACAGATGTTTCGTCTCAACATATCTCGACTCACTCCCCATACCGTTAAGGTTCCCCCATATTACAGCTTTCCCCTTTTTCGGAATCTCCAGTGTAACCGTATAAGGTTCAGCACCTTCAGATTTCACCTTGAAATTTATAATTCCGTCAGAACCTTTCTCCACACTTACTATATCAAGATATAAATCCTCCTGTCCCAGACTGTGATGAATACTCTTTTCAGCCATATTAAGCCTGACCGATCGGGTATCTGCAGAACATGGTTTAAAAATCACATCTTTACCCTTTATATTTATCAGCTCCCACCACTCCCCGTCTGCAATTAACACTGATTTATCTTTATCTATTTTCAGAGAAGAAAGAAATCCTCCGAAAACCCAGCCTTTACGCCCTTTCCATGAAACCATAGTCCACTTTCCTCTGGTGCCGGCAATGGTAACCTCCTGAGGCTGCTCCTCAATAAATTCAACTTCACTGTTATGCGGAATAAGTGTAATTTCGCGCCCCGACACAGAGGGGGTTTCGCGCATCTTCAATCCCTTTTCAGCAATTACATATCTCAATCCGGCAGTTTCGGGATATGCCGATAATGCGGATAAAACAATAAAGCCTGAAATACAAACCGGCAGAAGAAATAAAATTCTATTTTTAAACATATAACAAACCCCATACAGATCTTTAATACATCGGGCTGGCGGCAATTCATTTTTCGAGGTGCGTATGCTTCGAGCTCCGCCCTAAATAATAAATTACTGCCTGAACCTGCCCTCAAAAATATAAAAAATCCTCTTGATTTAATCAATATATTTTATTATTATATGTTCAATATTTATCCAATGTTAATTCCTTAACATGTATTTGGTAGCGAATTATTTTCGGGGTGCGTATGCTCCGCATACGCCTGAAATGAGGGAGAAGATAGACCCTTTTAATAATATTTTATAGAGAAACAAATTCAGGTAACATTTCACTGATGTATTCAACTCAGATTTTGTTGAATTTAATTCTTATAACTTATAAAATTGAGATACCGCCGTAACCGGACATTCACAAAACAGGGAGGAACAATGTTTCTAAGATTTTTAATATCACTTATTCTTGGTATAGCCGCGGGGAAAGTTTTTCATTTCTTCTTTTTTTACTTTTTTGACAGCTACGTTATATCAATACTTGTGGGAATTCTTGCCTACTATCTCATCTACAGATCACTTAAATATATCGTTACCAGAAAAGGATCAAAAACAGTATTAAACGATCCATTTAAGGCGGTGGCAAGCGAAAAGGCCGTCAGAGAGGGGATGGAGAAACTGAAAAATCTCAGGGGCAATACCCGTATGATAGCCAACAACGGCGTTGCCTCAAAAGTTGTAGAGATATGCAGAATAGGCGCTGAGATATTCGATTATCTGGGAAAAAATCCCGGGGATATATCCAAAGCTCGCCAGTTTATCAATTACTATCTCGACGCAACCGAAAAGATAGTTAACCAGTATATAGAACTATCGGCACGGAAAGATAAGACAAAAGAGATAGAAGATTCCCTGAAAAGAGTGGAATCAATGCTCGATTCAATTAAGGATACTTATTCAAAACAGCTGCATAATCTTCTCGAGGATGATCTCCTTGACCTCAACACTGAGATTTCAGTTCTCGAGAAAACAATGAAGTATGAAAGTTAAATCTGATAATTATATAACTTATTAAACAGAATAATAATTTTACAATACCGGAGGGTACAATGGAAGGAGCAGTTCAGGAATTAAAAAAGGAACCGACATTAAACGATCTTACAGGTGACCAGAAACAGAAAGTTGAGCAGATCATGTCTCAGATAGATGTTAACGATTCACAGGGGATCATTCAGTATGGAGTGGGAGCTCAGGTTAATATTTCAAATTTCGCTGACAGCATACTAGATCAGGTCAAGGCAAAAGATGCTGGTGAAGCCGGAGCGGTCCTGACTGACCTTATGCTTACCGTAAAGAAGATAGATGTGGAATCTCTCTCAAGCGACAGCCTCATGTCAAAAATTCCCCTGATAGGCAACCTTTTTGCCGGAGCGAAAAAATTCATCGCCCAGTATCAGTCGATTGAGCATCACATTGAAGAGATCACTGACGAGATGACCAAGGCAAGAATGCAGCTTCTTAAAGATATTACTCTCCTTGACTCTCTTTACGAAAAAAACAAAGAGTATCTCACTGAGCTCGATATATTTATCCTTGCCGGTGAGTTAAAATTAAAGGAACTCAATGAAAAAACTCTTCCCGAAGTAAAAGCTAAAGCTGCAGCATCAAGTGATACCCTTGACGCACAGAAAGTTCAGGACCTGGCGCAGATGATCAACAGATTCGAAAAGAAAGTCCACGACCTTAAACTTAGCAGAATGATAGCCATTCAGACTCTGCCGCAGGTAAGACTTATACAGAATAATGACCAGCTCCTTGTTGAAAAAATCCAAAGCTCAATACTTAATACCATACCGCTATGGAAAAACCAGGTCGTTATTGCCATAAGTCTCTTCCGTCAGAAAAAAGCCCTTGAGCTTCAGAAAGAGGTTTCACAAACAACAAATGATCTTCTTACAGCAAACTCCGAACTGCTTAAAACAAGCAGCATAGAAGTAGCGAAGGAATCTGAAAAAGGGATTGTAGAGATCGAAACACTTAAAAAAGTCCATGAAAACCTCATATCAACAATAGATGAAACCTTAAAGATTCAGGCAGAGGGGAAAACAAAACGGGCACAGGCCGAAGTTGAAATACAGAAACTGGAAAATGAACTGAAAAACAAACTCGCCCAGGTCAAAGAATCAGGCGGACAGCTTAAACTATAAAATTGCAGATACCTGTTCCACATCACCCTTCCCCATTTCTCATGGGGAAGGTACCCAACGGGCGGATGGGGCGGGAGGGAGTAAACAATAATTAACAGAATATTTAACTGTTTAATATCAAGGGGGCAATCATGAAAGTACTCGTTCCATTAGCTGAAGGCTTTGAAGAGATTGAAGCTGTTACTATTATTGATTTACTCCGTCGGGCAGGTATAGAAACTGTAACAGCATCCATCGCAGAAAATCCCGTAACCGGATCTCATGGGATTCCGGTTACAGCTGATTTACTTTTTAATGAATTATCCGCTGAAAACAGTGAATTTGGAGCAATTGTACTCCCTGGAGGGATGCCCGGAAGTAAAAATCTGAAAAATGATCCGCGAATAATATCTATCATAAAAGATATTAACAGTTCCGGAGGCCTCACCGCAGCTTTATGTGCCGCACCGATAGTCCTTTCTGAAGCGGGAGTACTGAAAAACAGGAAATTCACCTGCTATCCGGGATACGAAAAGGATATTCCTGAAGGAATTCACGTTAAGGACAGTGTTGTTACCGACGGATCAATAATAACAGGAATGGGAGCCGGACCGGCACCCTTATTTGCACTGGCAATAATAGAATACCTTAAAAATAAAGAAACCGCACAAAGAATCAAAGAACAGATAATAGGATTCTGGTAATCTGATTTTTAATTATAATCTTGACATATATCTGCCGATATTTTATAAAAGCATGAAAGTGTTTAGAAAATATGTAATTTTTCATATCTTTTTAAATTTATAATATAGAAAGTAGAAATCATGGGAATAAATCCATTTAAAGACTCCAATCTTAATGACCTCCAGCAGAATGTCACAGACTTTCTCGTAGATCATTTTGTGGATAAAAAACATAGAATAAGAACCCTCTGGAAACGTTTTAACGAAAAGGGTAATGAACGTATTACAGTTATGTTCATCCCCCACTCCGAGAAAAAAATATTAAACTTCCATATATCGATATTTACCATATCATCAATTGCAGCTTTTATATTTATAACAGTAATAGTGACATCGGTTCTAATAATAAACCACTCTTCCACTGTGAAAGAGGTTTCAATTCTTAAAAGAGACGGGACCGATTCCAAAGTTCAAATAAAAATATACAAAGAAGAAATTAACAAACTTTACGATATATTCCAGAAATTCAAGCCTGAATTAACATATTTATACTCATTAACTCCTGACAGCAACATAGACTCACTCTGGGCAAAAGGGGGGGAGAATAACCCCAATCCCGGTGCCGAACAGACAGATAACGACCCGAACGTCCCGTCGATGGAACTCCTTAATATTCAGGAAGTTAAACAGGAGCTTGAAACAACAAGAGATGTTGTAGGTAAGATTAAAAGTTTCCTTAACTATAGAAAAAAAATAATAGAAAATACACCTTCAATATGGCCCGTCGAGGGTTATATCGTATCAAGATACGGTTATAGAAACTCTCCATACTCATTTGAGACAGAATTTCATCAGGGAATAGATATAGAGACTTTTCCCTGTTCAGAGATCAAGTCAACAGCACCCGGCAACGTAAGTGAAATTAAATGGGACCCTTCACTGGGACTTACTGTTTCAATCCGGCACAAGTACGGTTTTATAACTTCGTACAGCCATTGCCAGCGGGTTTCAGTTGAAGTGGGACAGAAAGTTCTTAAAGGTGAAGTAATCGGTTATACAGGCAAAACCGGCAAAACTACTGAATACATCTGCTACTACCAGGTAAAAATCGGAACAGAGTT
>PGXT01000072.1:30474-31809 GCA_002839285.1 Spirochaetae bacterium HGW-Spirochaetae-5
GTAAGAAGTTCATCAGGTACATCTTCAATCCTGTCTCCCACCTTGACTGCAAGCCTGTTGGACACAAGTCCGGGAGTACACTTATATTTTTTTCTGCCGCCGATTGTAAGTATCATGTCATCCCCCACTTTCGTGTCAGGGAGTTTAATTACATCACCGGGTCTAAGTCCCAGAACCTCCTGAACTGTAACCTTTGCGCTGCCGATCTGAGCTACAACAGGGAGAGTTACATTTTCAAGTCTGCTCTGGATAATGGAGAGGTTTTCATCTGTTGCACCTTTCCTGATACTTGAGTACATATACTGAGCTGAAAGTTTGGAGATAATCGGTTCAATGGAGATGTAAGGTATACAAAGGTTAGTCATCCCCTCTACCTCCCCGACTTTTGTTTCAAGAGTTATTAAAACAACCATGTCGTTTGGTGGAACTATCTGTGCAAACTGAGGATTGGTTTCAATGTTTCCAAGTCTTGGACGAAGGTCAATTACGTTTGACCATGCTTCACGGAGATTTCCGAGAATTCTTACAATGATACCCTCCATAACTGAAAGTTCAATATCTGTAAGTTCGCGGCTTATCTTTGTTGCCTCTCCAAGTCCACCGAAGAGTTTATCAATAATGGTAAATGTAATCGACGGGTCAATCTCAAGAACAGCAGATCCCTTCAGCGGATCCATATTTATAACTGCAAGAGTAGTCGGGTTAGGAATAGACCTGATAAACTCCTCGTATGTTAACTGGTCAGGTCAACAGACGCAACGTGAACACCCACAAGAGCACGGAGCTGTGCGGATAGAGCGGTTGTAGTAAGACGGGCGAAGGTCTCATGCATCATCTGCAGTGTACGTATATGATCCTTCGAAAACTTGTCAGGTCTCCGGAAATCGTAGATTTTGACTTTCTTCTGCTCTTTAACTGCCGTATAGTCTGTGGTATCCACCTCACCTGTGGATATGGCGGTCAACAGGGCATCTATCTCATCCTGTGATAATATCTCTGTCATCTTTTTTTCCCACCCCTGGTAATACTTGCCTCTAAACCGGAAACAAGCCATAAATAATCAGTTTCGCTGTTCTTTTCCAGCCTGTAGACATACTTCATTCTAAGCGTACTTATCATGCTGTTTCTTGAAGCATCAACTGTTACATAAGATACTAGACCCGAACTGTCAATCTCCTCGTTGACCACTTTATAATCAACAAGATAATCATTCCCTCTGTTAATGAGAAATCTTATAAAATCTTTTTCAATAATTTTTTTATCATAGTCATCGGCCAGATCATACTTTCTTGAAAAATCCGGGTATGAATGAATATACTTGTCTAAATCGATATA
>PGXT01000072.1:31927-43385 GCA_002839285.1 Spirochaetae bacterium HGW-Spirochaetae-5
CTGCTTATGATTACTTTATTCTCATCTGCCGCATCGCCGATAAAAGGGAAAAAGTGCATTTTTAACCGGTAGTTCTTATCAATTTCGAAGTTATAGATCCTTTTAAGATTCTGGGTATGCATAAAAGTCTCGCCTGCACCAAGCCTTATCTCACGCTTTTTCATCCACGACAGTGTTTCCTTGCCCGCTTTTCCGGAGATAATGTAGGGAACAACAAGCTCGGCATTTTTTCCCTTCATGTCAAAGATAACAGGCTTAAATGTAGTATAATCGGCATTATCTCCCCGGGCTTTATCAAAAAGATCCGATCTTACGGGGGAATCGTATATATAGAATGAAATTTCATCGTCAGTTATGTTTTTAATGCGGATATCCAGCATAATATCTTCACTGCTGTGAAATTTCTGTTTTTCCAGATGGAGATTTACATTGAAAGCATAAGTCTCCCTGCAGTCTGAGCTGTTTGAAAACATAACAACTGCACATGTTAACAATGTAAAAATGTAATAAAATCTTTTCATTAAGGGTATATCCGGTATCTCAAGGATTTTCTTCTTATATGATTATCGACATAATCACATTTTTTTCTTATAAAATTATCGGGAATTATTTATAGCTTTTTTCGAATGAAAAAGCACATAATATGTCATTTCGAAGAAGCTATAGCGACTGAGCAGTTCGACAGGCTCACTGACCGTATCCGATGGTTGCTGAGCTTGCCGAAGCACTCACCCGAAGAATTAAAGGGGGTTCGAAATGACATTTTCTAAACATTTCGTAAAATGCTATTAAAAATACTAACTGCTCCCGCCGTTGAATGCTGCGAGAATATATGAATGAATTAGCATTGACTTGCATCTACAGATAGTTTAGAATCATTATATTGCGTATATTCTATATATAATATAACATCATGGTGAGCAATATGAAACTTTCAGAACTGGTTAAAGAACGTTATACAACAAAAGCATTTGATCCGGAGTTTACTCTTACTGAAGAACAGATTGAAGAGATAAAAACTCTGCTTCAATACTCCCCTTCATCAACAAATTCACAGCCCTGGCATTTTATCATAACGGGAACTGAAGAGGGGAAAGAACGTATCGCAAAAGCATCTGCAGGCCGGTACGAGGTGAATGTTCAGAAAATCAGAGATGCATCCTATGTTATAGTACTATGCTCGCGGTCATATATTGATGATTCATATCTGCAGTCACTTCTTGCAAATGAAGAGCATGATGGACGTTTTGCAGATTCTGATGCAAAAAATATGCAGAACAAAACCCGTTTATTCTACACAAATATGCACCGCTTTGAACTGAAAGACATTCAGCACTGGACAGAAAAACAGGTATATATAGTACTTGGAAATCTGCTCATGGGGAGCGCCATACTCGGGATTGACGCCTGCCCAATGGAGGGTTTTGATCCGGCGGTTCTTAACCAGGAGCTGAATCTCAGAGAAAAAGGTTATACATCTTCAATTATTGTTGCATTGGGACGTCACTCTGAAGGTGACTATAACAGAAAGCTCCCGAAGTCGAGGTGGCCGCAGGAATCAGTTATAACCGAACTGAAATAATCATCCTGTTTTCTTTTTCATACCTATAACACGGTTACGTCCGCTCTCTTTTGCCCGATAGAGCGCGGAATCGGCCCTGCCGATGAAGGATTCGACAGTATCATCAGGATGGTATGATGTCACACCAAAACTGCATGTTACATTTTTCACTTCAGGGAATTCGTATCCCATAATTGTTTTCCGCAGTTTTTCAGCCATTTTTGCGGCATTTTCAAGAGTTGTGGATTCAATAAGAATAAGAAACTCCTCCCCTCCCCATCTTGCAAATACATCCGAACAACGGATAGTTTCAGAAGTAAGAGCCGTAAGCATTTTTAAAATCTCATCCCCGATATTATGGCCGTATGTGTCATTAATATTTTTAAAATGGTCGATATCAAAAAACACAAGACTAAGGTCATGATTAAACTGCCGGGCATTTTTAATTCCGCGGTCAAGGAGTTCCAGGAAACGCCGCCTGTTATAAATATGGGTCAGAGCATCATAGTTTGCCCGGTTTTCAAACTCTTTTGATCTCTCTTCAAGCGCTGTTACATCGGAAAACTCCACAACAAACATATCTGACTCGATAGAAAGTGGACGGAATTTCATTGAAAAATAATGAATATTATCAGAACCCTCCTGTCTGAAAGCTATAAGCCGGTACTGACCTTCGGCCATGTCAACAGTTACATTTTCAAGCCACATTGTCTTTGAGTCTTCAGGACTCATATAGCCTTCCATTTCCACAGTCATATCTGCAATACGGTCAAAGTTTTTCTGCATATCATCTGTAGAATAGAATCCGAAAAACTGCAGAAAGCTTATATTTACTTCATATACTTTATTTCTATCCGCAACAATAATCATATTGTCCTGAGAATCGAGTATGGACTGAAGATATCTTTTCTGATCCATAAGCTGCATTTGAGTTTTCTTTAAATCGGTAATATCCGCGCCCATACACTGATACTCGGCGGTTTTACCTTCAGAATCGAATATCCCCTGAATAGTCCACATCTGCCACTTGAGTTCACCGTCTGACTTTGTTTTTATTTCAAAAGATGCGACTGAATTTTCCGGTGAAATATTTTCAACATAATTTTTAAACGAATCATGATTGCTCTTCGGCATGAGATGAAGAATATTTTCTCCGAGAATTGAAAAACGTTCCACATTAAAATATGTGCAGAAAAAATCATTTATAAAAGAGACCATATATTCGTCGGGGAAAAAACGGATAATAAGAATCGGAGAGTTTTCTATCAATCCTCTGTATCGCGCCTCTGAAAGTTCAAGAGCAAGAAGCGACCTGTCCTCTTCATCTTTCTCCTGTTTATGACTTACTGCGTTTAAAACCATTTTAGTCAGAGTCTCTGCAAAATCCTGCTCGGAGAGTCTTTTCTTTGAAATATAGTCATAAGCACCGGCTTTCATAATAGTCGTTGCCAGTTCCTCATCACCCTGTCCGGTGAGCATAATAACCGGGATTGTATTTTTTTTCTCTTTCAGCAGCCGCATCAGTTCCAGACCAGTAATCCCCTCCATGTAAAAATCCATGAGGATGCAATCTATTTCATTATCTTTGATAATATCGAACACCAGAGAACTGTTGTCAGCCTCAAAAAGCTTAAGCATTTCAATCCGGCCGAGCATACGCGTCATGGACCTTAATATAAAGTGATCATCATCAACAATGAGGAGATTTATATTCTTTTTCATTGAAAGAAATTCCGCTCTACTGAATATTTATCGGTCATGACGCCCCGAATCAGCAGGGTTAAATCTGAAAATTTACATAGACACATTTAAAAAAGCTTGTAAATGATTTTTTAGACGAAACACCGATAATGTGCAAAAAAAAATTTAAACATAATGTTCTGAAACACCCGCTGCAGCAAATATAAAACACCTCCGCTATACCCGTCTCAGCTTAAAAATACGGCTCATTTCGAAATGTCGGGAATATCATATAATTATCAGTCCCCTTCCCCGGGATAGGGGCTGAGATGTAAAAGCGATAAACTAAACCCATTATGAGAGAAAAAAAAGACCCACCCGAAGGTGAGTCTTTTGTAAGCCGGAAGTTGTTGCTCCCGGATTTTATGTAACTGAAAGCTATTTATTTTTCCATTGAATCGTAAACGTATTCTGCAAGGTCAAAAGTTGTAAGATTCTCAATAAGCTTGTGTCGTGATTACGGCTCATTTCAACGTATTCAGTTCCAGGAATTGCTTTTAGAACGCTTCTTGGCTCATCATATATCTCGTTGTATCTTCCGAGGAAGCATGAATCATGGTAAGTGATCTTTTCTTTGAGAGCTTCTTTAAGTTTAATCTTTCCGCTCTTAACAAGTTCTGATATAACTTCAGTGTGATGGAAAACTTCAATTTTGTACTCAAGAGGATTTCCGTCAGAACCCATTCCAACCTTGGCAAATGAAGCATACTCTTTCTTAAGAACATTATATCCGTGAGGACAAGTTGTAATAATCTTTTTAATACCGTAAGACTTGAATGTCTCAAGGTTCTGTGTAGCAAGTGAGTGGAAGAGATATTCGTTTCCACCTCTCATTGCAGCATCACCGCAGCATGCTTCTTCAGCTCCCAGGATACCGACTTTAAGACCTGCTTTCTTCATAATGTTTAGAAGAGCAATGGCAACTTTCTGATTTCTCTTGTCATACGATGCAGCGCATCCTACGAAGTAAACATAATCAACTTCAGGATCTTCAGCAATAGTTTTTACACCAAGTTCAGCAGGGAGCCATGCTCCTCTCTCTCCGAATGCAAAACCGTAAGGATTGTAGTTGGTTTCCATATTCATAAGAGTAGTCTGAAGCTCGGGAGCCATGTCCCCTTCCATAAGAACTTTGTATCTTCTCATGTCGATCATCTTGGGAACATGCTCGATGTTAACAGGACATGCCTGCATACAGGCGGCACAGTTTGTACATGCCCAGAATTCATCGGGCTGAACAGATCCTGAACCTTCTGTGTTGTCACCGACAAGAGGGAGAGTCTCAAGAGCCGCCTTATCTTCAGCAACCATAAGCTGAGGGATACGGATGTCCATATTATCTTTAACGTCATTTATCATTTTTTTAGGAGAGAGAGGCTTCTCTGTAAGATAAGCAGGGCAGTTGTCCTGACATCTTCCGCATCGTGTACATGCGTCTCCGTCCATAAGCTGCTTCCATGTAAACTCTTCAACTTTGCTTACTCCAAAACTCTCTGCAACTTCAAATACCGCAGGGTCGATTACAGGAACAACAAATTTAGTTTTTGCAGATTCGTTGTTAAGATTCCCATAGTAAATATTGAGGAAAGAGATAAAGATATGACCAATCTTATCTGATGCAATAAGCCCTATAAAACTGAAAGCTGCAATCATATGCACCCACCAGTTGATATAGTGAGCAGTTCTTAAAACACTTTCACTCACAAATGAGAAAGGGAGAGCAAGAGCATAACCGAAAGGCGATGCAATTTTTTCAAATACAGGGAAACCTGTAAGAGCAATCCTCATAGCTTCGTTGAAAAATCCGCCGATGATAATCAGCATAATAAGAACAAGTGCAAAAGTATCTATCGCTTTTGTATCGAGTCTTGAAGGTTTAAGCACGTATCTTCTGTAGATAGCCATGCAAAGACCGATAAGAACAACAACTCCGAATACATCACCAAACAGTGACCAGATGATATAAAAATCACCATGGATAAAGTGATAATGAAAAAAGAGTCCGGTAAAGTCCTCCTGTACAACGATTATCATTGTAACAATGAAGAGAACCACAAATCCGAAAAATATACTGGCGTGCATAATACCTGCAAATTTTTCTCTAATAACTTTCGCCTGTAGAAAGGCATACTTGATAACAGCCAGAATTCTCTTTTCAGGGAAATCTGTCCTGAGCTCAGGTTTACCCTGTCTCCATAACTGCACTTTTTTAACTATTGTATAAAGCAGATAAAAAACTGCGGCAAACATAAAGATGTAAACTCCCCATCTCATGAATCCATGTGGTCCGCCGACATTAAAATAAAACTCGCGTGTAACGTCGGTACTCGCCATACCAAAAGAATCGGCAATACTCATCCTGGTCATCCTCCTAAGAATATCGGTTCTATAAAATTTTTTTATAGTTGGTTGCAGACAGTTCTCAGAAAGCAGTATCCGGCAGAAACTGCATTTCTGATCAATATATGTATTTATGTCTATTTTCAGGTATTATACCATAAATAAATTGTCAACCAAATTTCAATCGTGAAGATATTATTAAGCAGCCGTGCTCCGGAGTATATAAACAGAAAAAGCGGCCGAAGCCGCTTTTTCATATAATAGATAAATTCCAGATTAAGACTAGAAACTGTATGATATACCAAGGTTTCCCTGAATTGCTGTATTATCTCTTGCTGCAATATCAAAAAATTTATATCGGCCTTCAATCATCAGAGAAAGAGGTCCGGTAATTTTAATATCACAACCAAGAAACAGATCAACACCAGCGTCCGAATCTTCATCAGCTGTATTATCATCTCCTAAATCATAATAGTTAAGCGATGGCCCAAAACCGATAAATGGAGCGATAGCACCTTTATCAAGAAAATGCCAGTACCAGTCCATATGTATTCCCCATACATCTGCATCTTTTCTATTCTTATCAGATTCTTCCAGCGAAACTACATCTATACTCGGCCTGAAATCGAGATTGTTAATGAGGAATGAACCCAGGTCAAAATATATGCCAAAATTCCAATCCTCATCATAATTTCGCCAATCATCTTTAAAAGATGTATATCCGCCTTTGATTCCTATCGCTTTTGCGAAAACACTGCTTGATGAAAAGCCTACAAAGAGGCAAAGTGCTATTAAAAGTAATGATAACTTCTTCATTTTTAAAATTCTCCTTATTACAAAAATGTGCTTATTTTAGAGTTAACAGTTATCTCATCAAAGATATTTGTCAATGTATTTTTTGAGGCACCCCGCTTTACTCACCCCCGAAAATAAATCGCTGCCGGCTCTGATTAATATTAAATTATACTTGAGCATTAAATTTTCATTTCTACTCATGGACTATTAAAGAGGATATTATGAACAGTTATATTAAACGTAAAATAACAAAGAAAATTAACGTGGGTAATCTCTCAATTGGAGGGGATTCTCCGATTATTATTCAGTCAATGACAAATATACCGATTGAAGATGTTAACCGTAATATAGCGCAGATCGAAAATCTTAAAAAAAACGGGGCACAGATAGTCCGCCTTGCAATACGGAACGAGAAGGGGATCGAACCTCTCTCCAGAATAATTAAAGCATCACCGATTCCGCTTGTTGCCGATATTCACTTCGATCATAAACTCGCCATAGCCGCCATTGATGCGGGTATTTCAAAGATCAGAATCAATCCGGGAAACATCGGTGATGAAAATAAAGTAAAAGAGGTAGTGAGAGCCGCCTCTGCAAATAACATCCCCATTCGGATAGGTGTGAACGGCGGATCGATAAACAGAAAAAAATACTCCCATGTAACTCCGGAAAGCCTTGTCGATTCGGCAATGGAGAATATACAGATTCTTGAAGATAACAATTTCAGCAACATAGTAATCTCCATCAAATGCTCGGACATTTTCCATACTGTTGAAGCAAACCGGATGATCTCCGGACTGCGGGACTACCCTATTCACATAGGGCTCACCGAAGCCGGTTACGGACTTTCATGTATTGTGCAGAGTTCAATTGTTATAGGTCATCTTCTGATGCTTGGAATAGGCGACACCATCCGTGTGTCAATGACCGGAGACCCTGTAAATGAAGCAGTTACCGGTACAAAGATTCTGGAATCACTTAATCTTAAATTTTCACCGGTACGCATGATATCCTGCCCCACTTGCGGAAGGACAGCGGAGGATATTGACCTTCTTGCAATTGCACAGGAGACCGAGAGCAGACTCATAGAGAAATTCGGCGAAATTCTGAATCAGAGAAATGAAAAGATTACTGTTGCGGTCATGGGCTGCGAGGTTAACGGACCCGGCGAGGCTGCGGAAGCGGACTTCGGGCTTGCCGGAGGACAGAACGGTAAAATTCTGCTCTTTGCAAAGGGTGAACGGATTAAGACTGTTCCGGTAAAGGATGCGGTGAAGGAACTCATTTCTGTTGTAGGTGATAAACTGACAATCTGAGTAAACTACACATGGGGAACTAGTGCTCAACCGAATGATTATTAATTAAAAAATGATATATAACAGCGCAAACTTTCCGAACTCACCCCGGCCCCTCTCTTTGAAAAGAAAGAGAGGGGAGTTAAGACAGAAAATTTATTGTGTTTTTCAGAGAAATGTTTTAATTTACGAAGCCCCTCTTTTTTTCATCAAAGAGAGGGGCGCGGCGATAGCCGGGGGTGAGTGTGAAAAGTTTTTATAAAAATCTATTTCGAAACCTTTGAAAGAATAAACTCTGTTCCGTTCAGATTCAGTTTACCTTTTTCAACCTTCCATCCGAAAACTCTTTCCGGACTGAAAAAAGAATTCGTCTTCAATATCAGCCACTGTTCCCTGAAGGAGTATGTTCCTTTATCTCCCTGCTGTTTAGCCCTGTCTTTATAAGAGTCAATAACAACTTTATGCTGGCTCTTCGGGAATTGTTTCAGCAGCATCGGAGTAGCTTTTATTTCATAGGCCCAGGTATTATCACTTTTGAATGTGAAACGATGCAGATCGTAGGGATTCGAATTCTGCATCCCTTCCCATATTCCCACGATAGCTTTTCCTGATTCATCTTTTTTCTCGGATGCATCAGTGGTTCCACCCTTTGCGGTTAGAACTGCTACTATTTTTTTGTGTCCATTCTTTGTCGCCAGAGATAAGGCAGTACTGTTATTTTTATCTTTTGCATTAATGTTTGCCCCTTTATCAAGGAGCAGTTTTACAAGTACGGGGAAATCGCCGTTATTGCTTTTAAGATCAATAGTTGCCGCTGAAGCAGTCATTAGAGCGGTACGTCCATTTGCATCCTTTAATTCCAAGTTTGCTCCCCTGTCAATAAGAAGCTTTGCAGTTTCTACATGTCCGCGATATGCAGCCATCATGAGCGCGGTTTCGCCCTTTTTATTCTGTAAGTTTACTTTTGCACCTTTATCGAGAAGTATTCTTGCCCTTTCAGGATTCTTTGTAACAACGCCCCATCCGCTTGCATACATCAGCGCTGTATCCCCCTGCGCTCCCTGGAAGTTGATATTGATACCGTTATCAATAAAAAGATTCATCATCCTGATGCTCTCCTTTTCCTGATCTTTGCGGGCAAAGTTGATTACGTTCATTAAAGCATTAGCACCATTGGTTGGTGTAAATGCATTTACATTGGCCCCTCTTTTAAGAAGAGTTAAAGCAATATCATAAAACAGAGCGTTAGAAGCTATCAGTAAAGAGTTACTCCCTACAGTATCTACCGCTTCAATATTTGCACCACAATCGAGAAGGTAGTTAACCATAGCTATTTTATTCGCATTGACGGCCATCATCAGCGGAGTCCATTTATTTCCATATATCTGAAGTTCTATCTTCGCGCCTCTGTCGAGAAGAAGCTTTGCTCCTTCAATGAAACCATTCATAGCCGTATACATCAATGCCGATGTGCCCCCTCCCCCTCTGACTATGAGATTCGGATTTACCGTAGAGGGAGTCCCCTTGGGGAGATCAACTTTCATAAATCTGATAGTGGAGGAAAACGCGCAATTATCAACCTTAGCGCCTCTATCGAGAAGAAGAGCAGCTGTCTTCACAGCATTTTCCTTTACGATTGCCGGGGCTTCATCACCAACAGTTCCTACGGCAAACATCAGCGGAGTCATTCCATTTGAACTTATCTGCTCAATATCTGCTCCCTTATTAAGAAGCATTTCTGTCAGTTCAACGGATCCCTGACCAGCTGCATACATCAGAGCAGAATTTAATGGATTCGGCCCTACAATATCAACAGTGGGAACATGCTGATCAGTAAGGTTGACCTTTGCGCCCTTAGCAAGAAGAAGCTTAACAGCTTCGACATTACCCGCCTCGACAGCGGCAATAAGCGGAGTCCGGGACCATGAGTATGCCCCCATGGGTCTTGTACTGTATTTATTAATATCGATCCCTTTTGCATTAAGAAGCAGTTTTACTATCTCAGGGCTTACTCTATTTGTTCTAACAGCTTCCACAAGGACGGTATCCTGATGTTTAGCATTAACATTTGCACCCTGCTTTATAAGAAGTTCAACCTGCGGGACGTCATTCCTCCAGACTGCTTCAATCAATTCAGGTACGAATACTTTTTCGGCAAATACGTTCTGGCAACAAAGCAGAGTGGAAAACAAAAGCATTGCTGCTGCTAATATTTTTTTCATAATTCCCTCGTTATAAATTTGAAACATCTCCTGAGATATTCGCATTTGAGAGTTTCCATTAAAAATATAATATAAGACTGACCAAGAGTGATACAAAGCTGGTGATTAAATCAACAATTATTTAACCTTTCCGGTGACGCTGGATAAATCGACTTGCATCTAATGAGCATGAAAATCTGTTAGAATATACATCAATAAGACCTGTTTAAATTAATTTTTTCCAATGAGTTAAAACAGATATTCAATCTTTCCGCTGAAACACTGCTTCTGATCATGGTTGAAAAAATTAATCTTCAACCATGTCAATGGATTCTAACAGTTGTATTATTTCACAATAACCTCAAGCGATTTGCCTTCGCATAAACTGCATATTGAGGTAGTTTCGAATTTATCGCCTACGCCCTGCTACAACAATCTCGGTTGTTTTCTCTCCGCCGAGACTGCAAATTGCAGTAACAACGATTTTATCACCGTTCTTGAGATCTAATTTAAATGCTGTATTAAAAGTGTCACCAGTCTGTGATGTGAATGTGCTTGGACCGTAACTGTTATTGGCTATTTTACCGTTTACAGTTACATTTATAGCTTTTATAAAATGTTGTTTTGTATCTTTGTTCTCAGATGTTGATACCATATGCTTGCCAGTAATGGTCAGTATAAACTGTCGGGCCGGGTAACTGACAGTGAGTTCAGAAGCCGGGTGAGCAAAAAGCATACTTACAGGAAATACAACCAGTGCGATGAGAACGATTAATCTTTTCATAAACTACTCCTTTTAATTTGTGTTTCTGTATTACCTTAATGATAATCAGTATATTTAAACTTACTTACGTGCATGATTATACTAATCGACAATCCTTATCCTGTTGACCTATAAAGGAAACTGCATTTACTGATTGCGGCAATCGAGATTAGCTGATAAATCAGTCTTGTCCCCGATTATGTTCCAGCCTTTTTTCATAAATACCCTCTTTGGTTTTTTAGCATATTTACTCAACAATAAGTTATCAGCCGCGGCAGCCGATTTCGGCTTTTAAATTTTTTTTATGTCCAAATACGTTCCATCCTTTTTTTAGTGCTGCAGGTTCTCCGTTAATTGTACCTTTGACATCGCTGTCTGAATAATAAATACTGAAAGCCAGACCGCCTCCCCCTTCAGCTTTATCTTCACGGCTTTTTTTAGCATTACTATTTTCGAAATTAATAATAAGAAACTGGTATACTTTCGCAGTTCCGAAATCCAGCTCTCTCACATTTGACTGCTGGCTTAAATCATCTTCATCTCCAAAAACAGGAATTGAAGGTACAATCAGATCAAACTTCCCTTTTTTAACCGGAAGAGTTACCCCCTTTAATCCGGGAAAAGTAACCGAACCATTGTCTTTTACTGCACGGCCGCACCAGCTGATCTGTATACCTTTTGCCAGAACCACCGGGACGGATTTCTTTGTCACAGCAGGTTTAACCGCTGCTTTTTTTGCTGCGGCAAAACCTGTTGATGTGAA
>PGXT01000256.1 GCA_002839285.1 Spirochaetae bacterium HGW-Spirochaetae-5
ATGATTTTAAAGCGGACATTCTTTCCTGTATAGACAGCTCCGTATTTCTGAAGGGCATCATCCATCTTTTTCTTCTCTTTCGGATTGCCGCTGCGGTATAGCGGCGTGATGACATAAACATCTTCACCTCTTTTTACCATCTCCCGCGGGAGTTCGTATACAACATTCGCAAGGCCTCCGCTTTTAGAGAATGGCTCGGCCTCTGCCGACATAAATACAATAGATCCTTTTTTGTAATGCCAGTAAAGCTTTTGAGCCAGATCGGCAAAAAAACTTTTCTCTTCAGACATCTTTTTGAGGTACTCTTTAATCTGGTCTATAGTAAAAACTTTGTTCTTATGAAGATGAAAAATAGTTCTCTTCAGACCAAGCTCAAGAGTTGTGGTGTCCATGTCTGTCTTGAGAAGTTTTTTGGATATAAACGCCGAACACTCTTTATATGTCTGACAGTGCTGAGCAATTTCATTGAAGGCAAAATTATGAAAAAGCTTATCTGTCCTGTCGAATTCGCAGAGTCTGCGGAATGAATCATGAAAGAATTCATCATAGTGCTTTTTCAGTGAAGTCTTTTCAAGTTTGAGAATTTTAATCCTGTCGGTATAAGCAACAGGCGCGTTAATTTTTGATGCTTTAAGTTCCTTGCCTGTATAATATCTGAAATTCCCTGTTATAGTTGAATATAAAGGGTCAGACAGAATAAACGCATCGTCATCTTCTATTTTAAGCCGTGGATTGTCAAACTGAAGTGATACGTTCTGATTGGTTTCGCTGAAGTTGAATATTCCAAGCCAGTATATGTTTCCTGAGTATTTTATTGCTGCGGCGGCTTCGTTATTGTTTGCCCAGATAAGATGCCCTTTACCTTTCTGTGTGCGGTGGAAACGGTAAACATCTTTATAGAAGGAGTCGAGACTCCGGTGTGAAGCGTATTCAAACTGGTTCCAGTTTACATAAATATTGTCAAGGTAGACTTTCCACCCTTCACCCTCGGCGCTCCCTTCGTAGTCCATGATAATATTACTGAGGAATGATGTGATAGCTACGGCCGTGGTTTCCCAGTATTCCCAGTAGTTCCGTCCCTTCAGGCAGTACGGATGGGTAGTAGTTGTCGTAGAGGTGATATATTTCACGGACATCGCTTGTTCCGTGCATAATGTTTTCGCATATCTTAAAGAGTGAAGCGTTATACGGGACCAGTCCTGTCCGGGTGAGATATTTTTCGTGTCCCCAGAAACACTCTGCGATATTTAAAAAGAAAGATTTGTTTTTCCTTTTAATACTTTTTTCGATGTTGAGCATAAGGAAGTAGTGAAGCGGAACTGCAATTTTTTCACGGCATTCACAGTCGTAGAAACCTGTAGTCATGAAATGACCATATTCTCTGTCATTTACGATTATTGTTCCGTTAAGCATGTCAAGGTCGGTACGCTTCTGATGAAATGAGAATGTATAGTTATTCTTCTTCATCATAATCGGAACAGCGTGTGCCGAGTCGAATCTGATTCCGTCGATGTCAAATTCATCAATGAGAGTGGATATAGAGTCGGACAGCCATTCCCATATTTCGAGCAATCTGTAGTTGAGAAGTTTCCCGTCATCCCAAGTTCCGTATCTTCCGTCTGTAGATGATCTGTCCACAAGATTTCCGTTGAAGTCATATGTCTTTACGGCATATTCTTCCGGGAGTTCGGTGTTTCGTCTGTTAAGGTGCGGGATTATATCTACAATTACTTTTATGTCGAGCATATGAGCCCTGGCTATGAGCTTCTTAAGCGCTTCATCTCCGCCGATTGACGGTTCAATTTTTGTAAGACTCATGGGGGAGAAGGGGGATGGTGAAGTCGCTTCAGGAGCCCAGTCCTCTCTGTTGGATCCGCGCTGCTGTACCCCAAGAAGATATATTGAGCTGACGCAGTATCTCTCTTTCAGGTCTTCCAGGTGATGGGTTATGTCAATAAGATTCCCTAAACGGATGACCTCTCCGTTTTCGTTGTAGACCAGTCCGGGGTGGCCGTCGTTATCTCGCCAGTAGACTTTTGTGTGACCGTGAATATCCACAAAGACTTCAAGTATTATCTCCCCCTGCAGATCAGGAAGAATATTAACTCTCCCTGATGTCCCAGGTTCGGTAATCCATGCCATTGATCTATCGCTGCGTGATACAACGCAGAAATCACAGTGCCCATATTCGTTGAATTTATATTTAGCGGAGAAATTTCCGGGTTTACCCTCTGTCAGGGGTATCTCTTCAGCTTTGATGCCGATTTCAGTCTGGTAGTCTTTTTTGATATCATTTTTATAAATTCTGAGAAAGTAGCCTTTTCCCTGTTCCGTTTCCGGAAGCTGGAATGTAAAGTTATACTCGTCCTTAATTGAGAGATTGATAAACCTTGTAGCAAGAGGCGCGTCAAATTCTTTAGGAGATAAAACTCTGTCGAGAACCATGTTGGCTCTGTTTCTGATTTCATGTATGTCGTGCCCCGACGCCGAAACAAGGAGTTTTATTATTTCGCGGAGTGAACCGGTGTCGTGACCTTTTTTGTATTCTTTCGCGTAGTTCTCGAGCTCCTTCATCCCTTCGATGTTTATATCGTAATCAAAATTGAGTTCGTCTCCCGCTATTCTGCAGTTTAGTTTTGTTACAAGTTCATTCTTTGTCTTTTCACTGAATTTTTCAACTGCAGCAGCGGGGAGTTCTTCAAGATATCTCTCTTCAGT
>PGXT01000073.1 GCA_002839285.1 Spirochaetae bacterium HGW-Spirochaetae-5
GCATACAGTCTTTTCATCAAAGCATCACTAGTATTTAATGCTTTTTTTTATATATATCTTATGATTTTCAAAGTATAATAAAATAATCAATAGAATTTTGTATCCGGGTAATTTTTTTTCAGGAATGGTTAAAAAAGGTTTTAATGTTAATAATCTGAATAAAGCGAATAGTGAATCACAGGAGATTGTACAGCAAATGAACATTTTTTGAATGGAATATACCATTCCGGCTTCGGCTCCATGAAGCCACGAACGGACGATTATTAATTTATAATATATAACACCGCAAACTTTCCGAACTCACCCCCAACCCCTCTCTTTGGAAAGAAAGAGAGGGGAGTTTAATACAAAGATTTTATTCTGTTTTTCAGAAGAATATTTTGTTTTACGAAGCCCCTCTTTTTTTCATCAAAGAGAGGGGCGCGGCAGAGCCGGGGGTGAGTGTGAAAAATTTTGATGAGAAATAGTCGGGTCAAAGCACTGAGAGAAGACTAATACCTGCACACTAATCCTCAGCAGGTTTGTCAATCAGCAGAGGATCAAAATCTCCCCCATCCTCGCCGTCCGTAATACGGTATATATCCTTGTCGACCTTCTTAAACTCTCTCGAAGCTGTGTTGTAACTGTTGACGGTTGTAGACAGGTTCTTCCCCAGCCTGTCCGCCTGTCCATATACTCTTCGTATGAATTGAGATGCTTGTTCAGATCCTTAATTCTGTTTAAGATTACCTTAATGTTCTCCTCGACCTTCTGCTGCTTCAATCCCTGCATTACAGTTTCGAGATATGCATAGAATGACGTAGGGGAGACTATTATTACATGTTTGCCGAATGCATACTCTATCAGGTCCTGAGTGCTTATATTTACTGTTCCTACATTATATATAAGAAGATTATAGTAAACTCCCTCTGCCGGGATAAACATAAAGGCAAAGTCTGTTGTATTCTCGCCATGCTTTATATATTTTGAAGTTTCATCTATTCTGATCTTTAAGTCAGCTTTAAACTCCTTCTCGATCTGAGCCCGCAGATCGTTGTTTGTCTCCAGCATAAGCCTGTTGTATTTCTCCAGAGAGAATTTTGCATCTACAGGAATGATCTTGTCCCTGTAGAAAATCGCCGCATCAACAATTGTTCCGTCACTGAACTTATACTGCATTTTATACTGCGCCGGCTGGAGAACATTACCAAGGAGAGTTTCGAGAAAGTATTCACCCAGTATCCCCCGCTGCTTCGGATTTTTCAGAATGTTCTCAAGACTCTGCATCTGTTTCGAAAAGTCCAGGACCTGCTTATTGGTTTCATCGAGTTTTGTAAGCCGCTCCGTCACATCCTTGATTATTGCCGCAGACTGCCCGAACTGTTTCTGCATGTTAACCGCGGTCTCCTGCTGGCTTCTGCTCATAAGTGTTGTTATAGAATCGAGTTTCTGCTGCATCTCCATTCTGCTTTTATGAGTGGTATCGGAAAGTTCCTGCTTAAGTGACCCCAGGAGAGAGACCATTAATCCGCTGCTGTCTGCTGCAGACTCAAGTTTTTTCAGTTTCTGATAAGTCATAAGCGCAAAAATCAGCACGGGGATAACAAACAGAGTAATAACGGCAACTATAATCGCAACAAAAAGTGTACTTTCCATATAACCTCTTAAAATGGATACATATATGTTTACTATTTTATTAAGGATTATAAATTTTACAATTAAAAATATTTTTTTAATAACTCCCCCGCAGGGGTAGCCGTTTATTTTTGTGGGCACAGCGCTTCGCGCTGCGCCTGGAAATAGGGATTACGGGGGCAGAGCCCCCGTAATCCCTATTTCCAGCGTATGCTCCGCATACGCAGCACTGTGCCATCAGAAATCAATTGCTGCGCCCGACAGAGAGCGATTTATTGTACAAAAACGATTTTTTTTCATTAAAAGCCCGTCTAGGCTTTTAATTTACTTGACTTTTTTCACAAGAACTATACATTATAATACAGGGTGTTTTAACCGTTTTTTATCTGATATGTTATCAGAAATCATTTATAAATAATAATGATTTCCCGGTTGAAATTTTTATTCTTAAAATAGACCTGAATATGAAGTACAAAAAGGAGCGTAAAATATGACTATTAAAAAAAGTTTTCTGGCGGGACTGCTGGCCATATCCGCAGCATTTATAATAACCTCCTGCGGATCAGCGGGAGATTCAAATGTAGGTCAGGGTGGACCGGAAGTATCTCCTGAAGAGTACACTGATCTAGGGGCACCTTCTGTAGATACTACGAATGCTGCACTAACGGGCACAACAACACCTGAAGAGGGTGTAATTGTTGAAGACGTTGTTAATGTAAAAATTGAAGGTGACCTTGAGACCGGCACTGGAGATACAGGACTTGCCGGTGCTGATTCAATCCTGGATGGCGCAGTTTCATCAGAAGCCATAGAGGCAGTTGCTGATTCTATCAATCCTGTCACAGACTCTTCCCCGAATTCTGATATAGCTGCAGACTCAGAAAAGACCGGAGATGAGGGAACAGAAACAGCCGATTCGGGAGATACAGCTGCTGATGAAGAAACTGTTACAGCTGTAACAGAACCATCAGATACAACAGTTTCTACAGATGTAATAGCAGTGAACGGTGATGCAGTTGATGCTCTTGATAATGATGAAGCTGTCAATCAGAGCGATGTGGATTATTCACTTGATTCATCTCAGGGGAGATGGTACGAAGAGGCTAAAAAAGAACTCTTCTCTGATGCAGAAGCTAAAGCAGTCAAAGCTGAGATAAAAAATCTGCGTGAACAGATTAAAACCATACTTGCTTCATTCAAAAATAAAGAGACTAACAAAAAAGATGCAAGAGCACAGATAAAGCAGATCCGGGAAAAAATAGCAGTGCTTAGAGCAAAAATCGGTAACGGCGGAAGAATACAATCCGGTATTTACACCAATTGGGCAAATGAAAATCTTAAACTCAATATAAAAAGAGGAGAACCGGGCTGGTATAGAGTTATTATCATCGCCAAAAACAGAGGGAATCTTCCTGAAAATTACGACAGATTTACTTTCAGCGTTACAGACAGCAATAATGACACCCTGGGCGGTATATCTGTGAAAGCATCGGATACTGTTTACCACAGAGGAAGTGCTGACATCAGGCTTGATAATCCTGCTGGAACTTCTCTTAACATTGTATGGACAAACGACGCCTTCATGAAAGATAAATATGATGCAAACGTAAACATTAAAAAAGTTGTTCTTAAAAAGATCAAAGAACCGAAAGAGAAAGCTGTTAACGTAAAACACCTCAACGGCGATGAATTCTCATTTACTGACGGAAGATGGTTTTTTGAAAAAACATATGCTCATACATTCTGGGCGAATCAGATTATAGGATACACCTTCAACAATCTGGAAGAGGGAGAATATGAAGTAACTATTACAGCAAAGAACTATGACTCTCTGCCTCTCGAGAAGAATTACAAAGAGTTTAATGTTGAAATAGATTCAGATTACGATTCTGCTTCAATGAACATCAAAGCAAGCGATAAAAGCTGGAACCATGAAACCGTTAAGATGAATTTTGCAAAAGGGACAACCACTCTTTATATTAACTGGACAAACGATGTATATAAAGAAAAAGAGTATGACTCAAACATTATGATTAAAACAATCAGCGTTAAAAAAGTTCAGAAGTCATCTCTGACTGCGTTTCTGCTCAGGACTAAACCGGGTAATAAAGTATTTGTTCTTGGCGCATTCCTGATGCTTTCAGGTCTCATCTTCGGGATTTATCTGAAGAACAAAAACACAAGCGAAGCATAAAAGACAAATAGTGTATAATAAAAAAAGGGGGCACCGCCCCCTTTTTTTATTTACAATCAATATTTTATTACCTGGCCTTATAAAACTGCAAACTTTTCACACTCACCCCCGGCTGCTGCCGCGCCCCTCTCTTTGATGAAAAAAAGAGGGGCTTCGTAAAACAAATTATTCCACTGAAAAACACAATAAATTTACTGTCTTAAACTCCCCTCTCTTTCTTACCAAAGAGAGGGGCCGGGGGTGAGTTCGGAAAGTTTGCGGCCTTATATATCATTTATTAATGAATAATCACATGGTCAATAAACTAGTCTTCTGGATCTTCATCACTGACATTAGCAAATATTTCATTTATAGAAAATATAAAATCTTCATCATATCTGGGATCCCGTCCATCCATGAGTATTGTCTGTCTCTTGATAAACAGACTCGACAACTGAGCCGCCGCGAGATCATCCATATGCCTGATAAGATTCATTATCTTTTTTGCATCAACGTTCATATCAAGCCCCCTTCTCCCCGGATCGAAACCGAGCCCCAGAAGAACAAGCATAACGGCAATGTGAGTAAGATTCTCCTTTTCATGTTTAGTCTTTTCAATCTCTTTCATGCTTTCAAAAAAAACTTTTTCTGAAAGTACAACTCTATTGGTAAGAGTTTCAATTAAATCCATGGCAAAATCGGGATTATTGGCAATGAGTATATCGAGATTGTCCTTCGATGCAACAGCAAGGAGTGTATCTTCGGCGCAAATGGCCGTGGCATTCCGGGTTTTGTTGTCGCCAAGCGCGGCAAGTTCGCCGAAAAACTCACCCGCCACAGCTGTATTTACAGTAATTATATTCTCGCCGTCCATATTCTTGAAAAATATAATACGCCCTTTTTTTATAAGAAAAAACCTGTCCCCGATATCCCCTTCGCGGAAAACAATAGAACCAGCCGGGAAAAAATCTTCATCATCTGTCATTACAAGAGGCTTATAGAAAAATCCTTTTAACGCATCAAAGCCCGGGAGTCTTAGAAGAAAAATTGCCCCTTTCCAGTAACGGAGAAAAAAGTATTTAATGTAGAAAATATAAAAACCGGTTGTGATTGTATTAAATCTTACTATGGAACCGAATGCTTCATGTCTTATCACATGATTTTCCCACATAACACGGCCTTTAACAATTCCTGACTGAAGATCGCCAAGTTTAAATCTTAAAGAGATCTCCTTACCCGGTCCAAGCGGTTCAGCGGTTTGAAGGAAACAGTTTCCTGTCGAGATATCATTAGTCCCGAGGTATTCGACAACATTTCCATTTTTAATTATTTCTACATCGGAAATTATCGGCAGACTAAGTAAACTCTTCACAAAAAACAGAGGATTTACTGCTCCGGAGATAATCAGCACAAGAGCTATGCAGAGCGGGAAAAGAACAAAAACAGCAACTGCCTCCTCCCTTGCAAGAACCAGCTGATGTGTCAGCATAAGCTCACGGTAAAGACTCATACCCGTTCCTGCTAAAATTACCAGAGCGACAACAATAGTAAACTTAATTATACCCGGATTCCAGTTAAAAAAAGGAACCGGGCTCGATTTTAAAATTCCGGTATAACGCTTAACCCACCGGTCATATCTGGGCTGCCGGTCTTTAAGACGCCACTCTTCAAAATTGATACCCATTACTTTCAGTTTTTTCTCGGAAAAAAACGACTGGGATCTCGCGAGAATTATTTCTAGATAAACAACTGAAAGAATTAATACCGGAGCCGCGATATATGAAAAGGCCTCCCCCTTCATTAAAGCTGCATCAAACATCCCGTGAAATAAAAGCGGAATAACAAGACTCTTCAACCTGAAACGGAAAACTCTGCCTGACGACCATGATAGTTTTGCTATTCCAAGATAACAACCGGCAATACCGCATGTTGTTATATGAAGAGGTACGGAAAAAATCATCCTTATATAAATAACCGAGCTGTGCAGTTCCAGAGCATAGAAAAAATTCTCTACGCATGAAAAGCCGAGACCGAAAAACATGGCAGTGATAATACCTTCAGAAATAGAAAATCCGGGGAATCTTTTCAGCAGAACATATATTGCAATTACCGCACCGCTTTTTTCCAGCAGACCCGCCATAACAAAACCCCGGACAACGGGATTAACTATAAACATCAGGTCTGCTATAAAACTCCCCGCAAGAAGAAGAAATAGCGCGTAGGTGACACCGGTCAGAAGAGAAGTAACATATTTAGTTACAGACCCACCTGAGAGAAAATATCTGTTATAAATCAGTAAAAATACTATTACTGGAACAAATGACATTATTATTTTTTCAATTTCCATATTCAACCGATGACTTTATATTCAAAATAAATAGAATTTCAGCATATTAAAAATTTTTTTTATAATTTTTTATATTATCGGTTAGAAACTGTTTTTTAAGCCATAATTATTTCTCATTATTATTAATCAGGGTAATCCCAACGAAAATTTATTGCCATAATGTCAAACATGGCCGACATTGCCTGAATGGAAAATTTTAATATACTTGTTATATGCGGCCCCACGGCCAGCGGCAAAACATCGCTCGCGGTTGATCTTGCACTTAAATACAACGGAGAAATTATTTCCGGTGATTCCCGTCAGGTCTTCCGGGGGATGGATATCGGAACAGGTAAAGACCTTAATGAGTATAAAACCGGTTCCGGCGAAGTAAAGCACCACCTCATAGATATAGCTGATCCCATGGAGGAGTATAACCTTTACCGATACATCAAAGATTTTAATAAAGCCTTCGATTCCATAACCTCCCGGGGGAAACTCCCCATACTGGCCGGAGGCTCGGGATTATATATTGAAGGGGCGCTTAAAGATTATAGCTTATACCCGGCACCTGAAGATCCCGGACTTCGCAATGAACTGAATGATAAATCAAAAGATGAACTTATGGAGATACTCCGGGCTGAGTCCGGAGAGATTCTGAAAAGAACCGACACTTCAAGCACCAGACGGATTATCAGAGGGATAGAGATTGCACGCTATATCCGTAATAACCCCTCAGAAACGGCGGAGAGCAGCAGGAACAGACTCCACCCGCTGATTATAGGAGTTACCCTCCCGCGTGAAGAACTGATAAAAAGAATCGATACAAGACTTGATGACCGTCTTAAAAGCGGGATGGTTGATGAAGTAAAGAATCTACTCGAAAAAGGTGTAACCGCGGAGAGACTTATACGGCTTGGTCTTGAATACAGATACTGCACCATGTACCTTCAAAATGAGATATCTTATGATGATATGACTGAAAAACTGAAAATTGAAATTCATAAATTCTCAAAACGGCAGATGACATGGCTCCGGGGGATGGAGAGACGCGGACTTGCTATTCACTGGATTAAAGGAGATGACATGACAGAGGCGATATCCGCACTTATACGATTATAACCGGTAAATATTTAAAATCAATAAATCTGATCATTGTTTTCATTATGAGCCCTTCCCTCTATATTATTTTATAGAGAATTTTTTGAATTAATATCCGCAAAAATAGAATGCTATCAGGTTTTCTTCAGAGAAAAAAACCTTTTTTTTAAAAATTTTCCAGTAATTATTTCTAAATATAATTATCATTTCCTTATAAAAGTTAAAGAATAAATACTAAAAAATTTTAAAAAATAAAGATAATTCCCTTAAAAAAATTTGCCGAGCCCCAAATATAGTGTATTTATATTAAATCAACTCTATAAAAATATCTTATGTTTAAATAAATCTAATCCACTTAAAATATAATAAAAAAAGATAAGGAATGGATCAGATATTCGTTGTGTAAATTTTTTCGTTTAGCATGGAAAATTCATTAAAAAGGAGGTAAAATATGCTTTTTATGAATATTTATACATGGGAACCGGGGCAGAGGAACGAACTGGTGAAAAGGCGCATGGAGAAAGGGATATCTCTGGCTGATGGCGTAAAAAAAGTAGGGGAATGGACTGATATTGGAGGAGGGAGAGCCTTCCTGCTCATGGAGACAACCGATCCGAAAGCGGGCATGACCTCTTCTACCATGTGGAGCGATCTGATGAAGATGGAGATAGTTCCATTAATTGAAACATCCGAAATATTCAAAAATGAAGGGAAAAGTAAAGGGGCTGGAAAATAATTCATCCTGATTTATTTTTTCAAGGCAGGATACAGGATGATCCTGCCTTAATTACGGCAGACATAGTGTATGTGTTGTGCTATTGATGCATAGGGTTCCCTGCGCGAGTACACGTATTCCACATCCTGAAGTTCCTGCATCCTGTCTTTAAACTCATCCTTGTTTTTGAAAAGATTATAAAATATACGTATCCCTGCTTTTGAGACTATTGTCATCCCCCGCTCTTCAATCCATGTTTTCACTTCGTACTGGTTCAGAGGATTGGTGGGAGTGAGTTTTCTTTTTTTGTCAACCTTGATGTAGCTGCCGGTCTTAATAGAGTTGAACATACCGTAAATACCGCACTTGAGAATAAGCCGGTCAACATTAAAAAAAAGCAGCGACAGATGCCCCTCCGGTGACAGAAATCTCAGTAGCCCATTAAGCGCATCTTCGGGATTATCCATCCATTCAAGGACACCGTGAACGGTAATAAGGTCAAATGAGTTTTCTTCGAGATGATGATGAAGGTCGGCGATGGAGGAATGAAGCAGTGTAATCCTTTTATCCAGCGATTCCTCTTTGATGCAGGCTGATGCGATTTTAAGCATCTCCGCGGAGATGTCGCATAACACAACATTGTGACCCAGTGCAGCAAGCTTGCGGGAAATCTGCCCCATACCGCCTCCGGCATCAAGGACGCGCAGCGGTTTCCCGGTCAAAAATGGCATTGAGGCGAGCATATCGTTCCACAGAACATGCACGCGAACCATACCTTTAGGCGACTGGTATACTTTTGTATTAAGTCTCCCGGCCAGGTGATTGAAGTCACCTTCCGCTTTTTCCCTTTTTTTCATGACGATATCCTTCAACTACGATAAAATTTGTCAAGAATGATTACCTGTTTCACTTCAGCTGAACCCTGGCAGCATCCCAGGCACAGCGCTTCGCGCTGTGCCTGAAAATCAGTTTATGAAAGATGGCACAATATTGGACCTCGTGCCGTGACCGGATAGATTTTCATTAAATAGTTCTCTATATAATACCGAAAAATCTCCCGGCCTATCGGCCACCCTCTTTGATAAAGAGGGTTTAAACTTCCGTTTATAGCTGATCAATTATTGATTCAAAATCATACGGTCAAAGCACTAATATAATTGTTAATAAAAGTTTTTTAAAGAAAATAAATATTCAGGATTGACTTATCCGTTTTTTAAATATAATTACTATAATAAATACGGTGGAGGGACATTTATGAAGAGTAATAATTATTCTGAAATCGAGCCTTTTGAAATCTCCTCTATCCGTCCCCCCACAGAGAACAGCAGCCTTACATTCAGACTTACCCGGAACTGCTACTGGAACAGGTGCGGATTCTGTCCCGTTTATAAAACCGGTTCCAGATTTTCAAAAAGGACTATTGAGGAAGTGGAAAAGGATATTTCCCGCGCAAAAATAATAGATAAACTTCTTATCGACAAAGGTATTTCCGGTTCAGCATCATCATCCTACAGCGAACATTCACTATATTCTCTCATTGCCGATGTAAAGCGTGAAAGGTTCAAATCGGGCAGAATCCCCTCTCTCTATGAAAAGAGCAATGACCTGGAGGATTCACCCGGTCTTGACGAAAGGATGAGATGGTTTCTCACATGGTTCAAGGATAACCCGACAACCGAGGATAGTTTTACCCATGTATTCTCATGGCGCGCCGGTGGCGGGAACACATGTTTCTTCGGAGATGCCGATTCTCTTATACTGAAACCGGATTTTATAGCAAGGGCTTCATCCTTTGCGAAGGAGACTTTCCCCACAATAAACCGTATTACAATTTACGGAAGAACAAAAAGCGCAGCGAAACTCCGGACTCCGGCTGAACTGAAAATCTTTGCTGCTTCAGGGATAAACCGTGTACACTTTGGACTGGAGAGCGGCAGCGACAGGGTGCTTGAGCTTGTAACAAAGGGCGAAACATCCGATGACCATATTAAGGGCGCTCTTAAAATTAAGGACTCAGGAATATCATGTTCGGTTTATGTAATGCCGGGACTTGGCGGTAAAGATCTTTCTGAAGAGAACGGTATAGAGACAGCAAGAGTTATTAACGCTGTCGAACCGGATTTCGTACGCCTGCGCACACTTGAAATTTTTCCCGGTACAGGGCTCTACGCCATGATAAAAAACGGAACATTCACATTGGCGGACGAGGAGGATGTGGTAAGAGAAATCCGGACAATCGTTTCGGAAACATCGTGCCGCACTGAAATTGTAAGCGACAGCGCAACCAATCTGCTGAACATAAACGGCACACTCCCGTTCGACAGGGAAAGGATGCTACAGGTCATCGACTCATATCTTTCTCTCTCACGGAGAGAGAAACTTGAATTCAGTGTAAAATCAAGAATTGAATCATTCATGGGGCAGTACGGCGGACTAACCGAGGATATTTATGCATTTTTATCCCCCTATATAAAAGGGGGGATGCTTGATATCTCAGATGCCGGTGACAAAAAACTCATTGAAATAACAACTGTCATAAGGGGCAAGTTAATGCCCTGATTTCCGGAGGACAAAAGTATTCAACAGTACCTGTTAAAACAGATTTTCAACAGCTCAGTTATAAAACCTCAGATGCCTATGCCTTCCCTGCCCTTCTGAATTGAATAAATTTTATCAATGCGACCGCCAGATCTATTAATACGATAAGTGCCGCCAAGGCATAACCGAAATACCCTGAGTAGAGCCAATCATTTATAACTGAATTTTCAGAAACCTTCAGCGTTTTTGAAATCCAGGAGTTTGCAAGAGTGAGTGATTCTGTCCAGAACCGGCCGTCGGTATGAACTGCATCCTGAAACCACTTTAATTCGATAGAAGGATTTATCTCCTTGATTTTATTAACATATTCCGGATAACACCAGAAACATTCATCTTCAGTCCCGGCCATAATCAGGCCCTCGAATTCCGGGCCTGGTCCCTTGTGAAGATATAAAGGTTTGCCGGCAAGGGGATAACTCAGAGCAGGAAACGTAGCGACAAATTTCGGAGTCAGGTTGCTCATGGCAAGATAAACTGCAGCGCCCCCTCCCAGAGAATTTCCGAATGATATAATACGATCGGGATCAACATAAGTTAAAGCCCTCACATAGCGATAAGCGCCTAAAGCGTCACCAAAACATTCATCGTACCGGTTACCATCCAACTTGGGAAAAGTACCTTCGGATTTGCCGTGACCACGATATGTAATTGAAAAAGCAACGACCCCCATGTTTACAAGTTTTTTTGCGAGAGTATCATTGTCTTCAAGCGTTCTGTTAACTCCGTGGAACATTATAACAGCGGGAAATTTTGAATAAAACGAATGATTCCGTGGAAGGTAAAGACGGCCATGAAGCTTCAATGAAGTATCTACACTTGTCCAGTCGTTTATGAAAGAGGGGTTAAAATAAACTTCCTGTAAAGTGTAATTTTTTTTGCCGTAATTTGCAAGAATTCCGGCAGAACTCAAACCAATTAAATTGAAGATAATAAAAATTTTCCAGAACTTAGTCATCTTTTTATATAATTTCATCTCTACCACTTTTTTTAAAATTTTAATATATGAAACTGCGGTAGCGATTAATTTCCGTGGGCACAGCGCTTCGCGCTGTGCCTGATATGGGGGATTACGGGGGCGGCGCCCCCGTAATCCCCCATATCCAGCGTATGCGGAGCATACGCACCCCCGAGAATAATTTGCTACCTGAAACTGCTGTCTGCCCGAAAACCGGCGGTATTATATCTCCGCAGCGCCGAAGGCGCGGCGGAGAGCATTTTCACCACCAGTTTATGAGTACTTACGAAAACAGTCATTAAAGAAAATAAGTCAACCTCTTTACATATTCTAAAATTTGAAATTTTTCACACTCACCCCCGGCCCCTCTCTTTGGAAAGAAAAAGAGGGGAGTTTAAGACAAAGAATTTATTGTGTTTTTCAGAAGAATGTTTTGTTTACGAAGCCCCTCTTTTTTTCATCAAAGAGAGGGGCGCGGCAACAGCCGGGGGTGAGTGGGAATAGTTTAAATGAAAAACTATCCGGTCAAACACTAATACTCAAGTTCATGGGCTTTTTTTCCTGCATCCTCCGCATCCTTATGCATTCCAAGGCTTTTGTAAATTTCCGACGCCTTTAAATAATAGAGTCCCGCCAGCGACCTGTTCTGTATTTTATAAATATAAGCCGTGTTTTTCATTAATTGAGCATAATCGGCATTCCTGTGAAGCCCAAGGCTGTCCATTATTATTCTGCTGTTTGTAAAATACTCAAGAGCTGTATTAAGATTATCCCTTTTCGCGTGCACCAGCCCGATATAGTTGCACAGATCAGCATAACCGGAAGTTTTGTGAAGGCTCAAACTCTCCTTAATCGATTTGCTCTTTATGTAATAATCCATTGCACTGTCAAGGTCCCCTTTTTTGCCGTATATAGTCCCGATGTTCAATATAAGGTCGCTATATGGAGATGTCTTCTGCAGTTCAAGATTCTCCTTTATCGATTTGCTCTTCATGCAGTATTCCATACCCTGATCAAGATCGTTTTTTTTGGTGTAAACAATCCCGATGTTCATCGTCAGATGGCCATAGGCGGAGGTTTTCTGCAGATCAAGAGAGTCCATGACAGATCGGCTTTTCATGAAACTTTCCATCGCGCTGCTGTAATCGCCTTTCTTATAATATACAATTCCTGTATGCATCATGAGATGAGCGTATGTTGCGGTTCTGCTAAGCTCAAGGCTTTCCATAACTGATCTGCTTTTAACGAAGTATTCCATTGCAGCGGGGAGATCGCCCTTACCGGATGATGCGATTCCGGTATACATCAGCAGCCCGGCATATGATGCAGTTTTCTGAAGCTGAAGAGTCTCCATGAGTTCACTGCTTTTTTTAAGATATTCCATTGAACCGGCAATATCACCTTTGTTATATGAGACGATGCCTGTGTACATCAGAAGATCTGCATAGGATGCAGTGTTCCGGAACTGAAGGTTTTCCATTATTACTCTGCTTTTTTTAAGATACTCATAAGCTCTTCCGGGATCCCCTTTATTGTCGATGACGATCCCGGTGTACATCATCAGATCTGCATATAATGATGTTTTCCCCAGTTTGAGATTTTCCATGATTGAACTGCTTTTATTTAAATGTTCCATGGCTGCTGATAGATCTCCCTTCTTATCATAAACAATCCCCATGTGCATCATAAGTTCAGCATAGCCTGGTGTATTCTGAAGTCCCAGGCTATCCCTGATTGTCTTACTCTTACTGTAATACTCCAGCGCATCCGGGAGATCCCCTTTTCTAAAAGAGATGATTCCGAAATTCATCATTAAATTGCCATAGCCTGAGGTTTTATGAAACCCCATAGTATCCATGATTTTAAGGCTCTTATTGTAATGATCTATGGCATTTTCGAGATCACCTTTTTTATAATATATAATTCCGGTATTCATCATCAGATGGGCGTACACGGAGGAGCTTCGAAGTTCAAGAGTGTCGAGAATTGTTTTACACTTCATGTAATATTCCAATGAACTGACGAGATCCCCTTTACTGAAATATACAATACCGATCTTCATCAGGAGAACAGCATAGCCCGATGTCTTCTGCAGCTCCAGGCTCTCTTTGATTAACCGGCTTTCCAGATAATACTTCATGGCGCACTCCAGATCACCCCTAATCCAGCAGATACCCCCCATGTTGTTTATCACAACCGAATAGGCGGGAGTCTTCTGAAGGCCGAGGCTGTCCAGTATCGTTTTCCCTTTATTATAGTACTCCATTGCACCGGAAGGATCGCCCCTGTTGTCATACACCGCGCCGATGTTTATCATAAGATCCGCATAGGCCGGGTTTTTCTGAAGTCCAAGGCTCTCCATAATTACTCTGCTTCCGGAGTAGTGCTCCATGGCGCTTACGAGATCGGCTTTGTCGTCATACAGCGCTCCGATCTTTGCCATAAGGGCAGCATAGGCCGAGGTGTTCCCGATTCCGAGCCCGTCCAGAATTTTCCTGCTTTCAGCGAAATATGACAATGCACTTTCCGGGTTTCCCTTTCGCAGGTACACATCACCGATATTGTACATCAGAGCCGCATATCCGGTTGTATGAGTTTCGTCTCTCCCCTTTAAGACTTTATCCGCTTTATCCAGATACCCGAGAGCATCGTTGAAAAGATTAAGCTTTTCTCCGGCAGTATATCCTGCCGCCTTCAGCGCATCTAGATAAGTGCTGTCGATTTTCACAGCCTGCTTAAATAGATCAAGTGCAGCTTCAGGATCGGTATCCTGTACAGTGAGCCCTTTAGAATAAAATTCGTAAGCTGTAATAGATGGTCTCTCTCCGGTCTCAAGCTCATTCTTCTCGTCGAAGGTTATTACAGGGGGATCGTTTTCCGCAGACTTAAGTTTATCACTCTCTTCCATGAGAGAGAGGATAATTTTTGACTGAAGTGCAAATATCTCTTCCAGTGTTCCGTCAAGTTTTACGGTTTTAATATCAGAACCCGATTTCACTTTTATAAGTTTAGCCGTTATGCTGATATTTGTGCCTGAGACTGTATAGCTCCCTGCCAATATTACGTCAGCACCTGTTATCCCCCCCATCTCTTTTATTGTCTTTTTATCCGGAAGAGCAGAGATGACCGGTGAAATATTGCGCATGACTTTCCTGCGTTCATCAACGGATATTACATGGATTGAAGAGATCTTATCCATATCTGATGTAAGAGAATCTGTCATACCTGCGGAGAGCCAGGAAAACGCGGCATCGCCGGTATTCTGAAAAGGATGGACAAGCAGCCGCATCTTCCGGCCGGCATGGGCGATCTTTGAGTCTGCGATGATTACTGCGAGCAGAAATAGCGATGTTATAATTGCGTATAGACTGAGCCTGTTCTTCATAAAGCCTGCATGAGTCAACAGTTTCCATTTAATGGACAGAGTGAAGGATGCTGACTGATATTTTTTAATAAAAACCGGTTATAAGGGCATTCTAACAATGCACACTATTGTATTGTCAACGAATATTTTACTGATACTGGAAAACTGAAATCGGTAGCAGTTTACTTCCGGGGGCACAGCGCTTCCCGCATACGCACCCCCGAAAATAATTCACTACCACTGAAATCGTTCGAGGGGGAATATTTAAAACAGTAATCTGCACATAGCAGATATGCCTGATTTAAAAAATTTTACAAACTTCTATTGACACATTATCCGGAAAAGAAAAAATAAGCAGCAATTATTCCTGAACTTTTTAATATTAAAAAACAATATCCAATATTTATTTCTTAACTTTTTTTAAGCAAAAGAAGCCCTATTACCCCCGCTGCCGAAGGCGTCGGGAGTATGTAATTTTTGAAAAATATCATAGAACAATTAACTGAATTATAATGAAAATTAAAATAATATCGCTCGGATGCAGGCTTAACCAGTCGGAAATTGAAAGCGTCTCCACAACCCTGCAGAACTCCGGACATGAAATTACAAATGGCGACAGCGCCGATATATATATCATAAATTCCTGCGCCGTAACCGCAAGAAGTGAAAGAAAAACCAGACAGCTTATATATCAGGCTCTGGCAAGGACCGGCGCGACGGGGAGAGAGAAAATTATCGTAACCGGATGCGCACCGGAGGACATATCCGGAGATTCCCGCATAACATACCTTTCCAATGACCACAAGTATATGATACCTGAAATAATAGACGGGATGGACCCGGATGAGTCGAAGATGACCGCATCGCGGTTTAAATTCGATGCTCCGGTAAAATGCTCCACCAACAGGGTAAATCTTAAAATCCAGGACGGATGCGACAACTTCTGTTCATACTGCATCATTCCATACACACGGGGAGTCCCGCAAAGCAAGCCCTCCCACGCCGTACTTGATGAGTTCAAGGAACTGCTCGATAACGGATACAAGGAAATTATACTCACCGGAGTAAATATAGGAAAGTACGCAGACGGGGGAACCGGTCTGGCGGAGCTTGCGGAGAGTATTCTCTCACTGAATGGTGAATTCAGACTGCATCTTACATCACTTGACCCTGACTGCGCGCCGGAAAAACTACTGGACCTGTTCGCCGAAGAACGCATGGTAAAACATCTCCATCTCTCACTGCAGAGCGGAAGTGATACAGTTTTAAAAAGAATGAACAGACCGTATAACAGAGATCAGTACATTGCAGTTTCGGAGTATCTGAAGAATGTTGATGCCGATTTTAATTTTACAACAGATGTAATTGCAGGATTCCCCGGAGAAACAGACAGTGAATTTGAAGAAACTCTTTCGATGATACGGCAGGTAGGATTTTCACACATACATACTTTCCGCTACTCAAGCCGCACCGGCACTAAGGCTGCGGAGATGAAAAATGCTGTCCCTGAAATTGTTAAGACAGAGAGAAGCCGCCGGATTATTGAGCTTTTTAATGAACAGAAAATCAGTTACTATAAAAAGTTTTCAGGAAGAGAAGGAATTTTGCTGAGTGAAAAATTCAGTAAAGGGGTTACAACCGGTTTTAACGAGTACTATATACCTGTTGAAGTTCATGAAAAGCTGGAAAAAAACTCCTTCTTTAAAGTTAAGACAGTTTATAATGGAAGTAAGAATATACTAACCGGGAATCTGATATACCCTGGTACTCTGTCCGTATGATTATTAATTATTAATTGATATATAACACCGCAAACTTTCCGAACTCACCCCCGGCCCCTCTCTTTGAAAAGAAAGAGAGGGGCGCGGCAGTAGCCGGGGGTGAGTGTAAAAAGTTTTAATGAAAATCTGACCGGTCGAAGCACTATTACAGCTTCCCCCGAAGCAGGATCTTATTACGCGAACAGTCAAAAAAAAGTAAATTCAGTGTTAGAATTACATTTTCAGATAATCTTCTTACTTATAAATTCTTCAATTTCCTCTACGGTATATCCGGCATCGATGAGAATCTCCATCACATCACCTCCGGTTTCCGGAAATTCAGTGACAACCACACCTGGTGTTTCTGAAAGCTTCACGGGATTACCTGTTACATAAAGATCAGATCCGCTCCCCTTAAAATTCATGACCTTAACAAGCATCTCCCTTGCCCTTACCTGCTCATGTTCAGAAACTTCATCAAGATCGAGCACCGGAGTAAAACATATATCTGAATCGGCGAAGAATGAAACCCATTCATCTCTCGACTTCTCCAGCATAATATTGTTTATGTCTGCAATGATCTCCTCCTGCTTCGAAATATCATACTGCAGATTTATATAATTCTCCCGGCCTAACTTTGTACAGAAACCGCTCCAGAACTTCCCCTCTATGGCACCAAGACCGGCATATCTGCCGTCACCGCACCGGTATGTATTATACATTGCAAAACCTCCGGTTAGAAACTCCCTGCCAGTTTCAGGGACACTCCCCTTTCCGCACCATTCACCCACTGTATATGCAAGGAGGCTCAGTGCACCATCCATCATGGATATATCAACGGTCTGTCCTTTGCCGCTTCTGCTCCGGTGAAAAAGCGCAAGAAGAATACCTATCACGGCGTAGAGACTTCCGCCAGCCATATCGGCAATCTGAACTGATGACATCACCGGTACGCCATCTCTCCCGGCAGTAAGAGCGGAGATGCCTGAGGTATTCAGATAATTAATATCATGCCCGGCCCTGTTGACCCATGGGCCGCTTAAGCCGTAACCGGTAACCGAACAGTAGATCAGCCCTTCATTTAATTCCTTTAATGTCTTGTACCCCAGCCCCATTTTATCCATAACACCCGGACGGAACTGCTCAATTACAACGTCAGCACTCAGGGCAAGTTTTTTAAAGATCTCTTTCCCCTTATCGCTTTTCAGATCTATTGTTATGCTTTTCTTATTTCTGTTAACCGCACAGAACCGCGTTCCGAGACCGCCGATAAAAGGGGGGAGAAAACGCCCCAGCTCTCCGCCAGGCTCCTCCACTTTTATAACCTCTGCGCCGAAGTCGGCAAGGAGCTGAGTGGCAAAGGGCCCGGGGAGATACCTTGTAATATCTAGAACTTTTATTCCGTCCAAAGGCTTCCTGTTTTCACCGGAATTTTTTACCATTATAAACCATCCTGTTTTATTCGAATCGATTAACCTATTTAGAAGATTACAAGTTTATATTTCAACCAGTATTTAAGACATCCCGCAAAGCCCCCGCACCCCCGGAGGGGGCAAAGCACTTTATTCGAATATTCAACAGCTTTGCATCAGATGTTTTAATGTTAAAACAAAGTTTTTCCCTTATCTTTGCCAACGACCGGGGTGCGGGGGCTGAAGAGTTTAAGCGAGTATATGATTGCTTATGTAAAATATGGGTAGATGCCCCCTTCGGAGAATATAGGGAGCCACACAGAGTGTGTGAAAATGCTCTCCGCCGTACCCTCGGCGCTGCGGAAATATAATACCACGATTTTTAAGTAAATACCTGCTTTTCAAAACCGCTCCAGAAAAATGATTTGACATAAACAATGAGTATTTTACAATTTCTATAAATACTTAAACTCTACAATTTAAAGTCGATAGCTCACCCCATCAGACTTAAAATCCTCTGTTTTCTCCTTGATGGCGAGAAAAATGTAGGTGAAATAGAGCAGGAGTTCGGATCTACAATATCCAATATTTCACAGCACCTTACTGTCCTTAGAAAAGCTGATATTATAGTACGCAGAAAAGACGCAAATTTCATGTTCTATTCTCTGAAAGATAATAATATTGTTACACTAATGGATACTCTTAAAAATCTGTTCTGCGAATAAATGCCTGTTAAACATACAATATATCTGCTGATACTATTCTTCATATTCATTTCATCCCCTCTAAGTTCAAAGGGCAGTAAAGAACTGACTATCAAAGGGCTTAAATTTTACTCCGAAGAAGAGATCTATGCAAAACTACATCTGAAAAGATTTGAAGAGGGGAAAATACCTCTCGCTGAAGTAATCGGCTCAATTGAAAAATTCTACAAAAAAAACAATTTCTCGCTTGTTAAAGTCTATTCAACGGATGTAAGGACAATTAACAAATACGTCCTGTTTGTCGATGAGGGGAGACTGGGGAAAATTGTTGTTCACAACCTCAATAATTACTATTCACTTAAATTCAAGCAGCAGATTGACATTCCCGAAAGAATATACAATACTGAAACGCTGAAAAAAAATCTGAATAATCTAAAAAAGAAGTTCCCGCAATCTGAAATAACCGTGGAATTAAGAAAGCCCCCTGACTATGAAAGCAACATCATTCAGCTCGATAGAGAGATTGAAAAATTAGAACTTGGGGAAATCTTTGATATAGATTTATTTGACCGGTACGTGCCGCTGCATGAACTCCATTTTATTGTTACAAACCGTAAAAGGCCCGGCACACTTAACGGCAAAACCGAGGGGATTGGATACAATATAAGCTACAAATTTCCGTCAGTTCTAATTCCTGAAATATCATATTATAAAGAGAATAATTTTGCTGCTAAAGACTATTTTGAAAGCTCCCTATCGGCGGGGATGAATCCCGGGATTAAAGGTTTTTTCAGCTATCCCCCGGAGAACACTCTGTTATTCCCGCCTGAAATAACATTTATCGAATTAACAGGTGAGTATAAAATAAGTCCCATGCAGAATAAATTAATATCTTAACGTAAGAGCTACACTTGCTCCGGAGATAACCATTCTTAAAAACCTGAACGTCTATGCCGGTATAGGTACAGATCAGATAGCGGTATATGACAGTGAGATCGATTATGAAATGGAAAATCATTTTAGCGAAAGTGATGACATTTACCACAACACCTTTGCCGAAGCCCGATTAAAATTTGACCCGATCCCCATCAGAATAGGGAACAGAATAGATAAATATGTTATAGTTACATATACTGCATATTTAGCAGGTAAAAACGCCAATCAGCTTGAAGTACTGGCCGCATACGATACGGAATTTGAAAACCTCAGCATCTTATCCTTCCGGTCTAAAACATTTAGACTATATGGAGATTCACAGTTTTTTCAGCACGAAAGTGTGAACAACAGTTTCTTTAAAGGGTTTCCAGGAGACAGTTATTATTCAGGCAAAAAAACATCGCTGTCGGGTGAATACAGATTTTCAATATATCAGGATTACATCTATGCCGGAGGGTATATCGAGGCTGTTGCATTTGAGTCCGAAGGCTATTTGTTATCCGGCTCAAAGAACGGGATAAACTTCGGGCCGACGGGGAGACTGCTGCTTTATGATCAGTTTGAACTTATCGGTTATTTCGGATTTCACAGACTGCTGCCCGATAACATAACCGGGACAAATTTCCAGATAAAGCTTACAAAAAAATGGTAGTTACTCAACACACATAATACGGCTGGTCATAAAACATCGTTCGCTGTCGCGGAGAAAACAGTGTGCAAGAATATAATTATTCTTGCCGTATGTAAGATACTCCTTGGGAAGAATCTGCCTTCGTGTAACAACCCCATCGGAATCGATATATTTAATCGTAACCTCTTCACCTATACATATATTTCTCCAGACCTCTGTTCCTATTGAAGACTCCGATGTCATACCGGGACGAACGGGATCACCGTGAACCCTGATAAGATCGGAGAAGCTTGAATCACCGGTTAATCCGAAACCTTTCAATGTTTCACAGAAAACGGCCATGCAGGCTATTGCGTCATCAAGCGCTCTATGGCTCACAAGTTCAAGCCCCAGATGAGAGGCAAGCGTGGGGAGTTTGTGATTCGGAAGATCGGTAAAATACTTTTTCGCAAGCTTCACTGTATCAAGCGCGTTAAGTTCCGGCCTGGGTGCGTTGCTCATGCTGAATGCACGGTTAATGAAAGACAGGTCAAACCGGGGATTCTGAATGACAAGAACAGTCCCGTCTATAAAAGAAAAGAATTCATCCAATACATCTTCAAGGACACCCGGATTAACCAGTGTCTGATAACAGATGCTCCCTCCGTCAAGTCTGAACCTCACCGCGCCGATCTCAATAATTTTATCGAATGCGGGATTCACCCCGGTCGTTTCAAGATCGATTGCACAGAAATCTATTGATGAGAGTTTTACAGAATTCCTCACCATCAGAATTCTCCCAGAATTTTAATCTCTGTTTCAAGAGTTACCCCTGTGTTTTTAAACACAGTCTCCTGTACATGACCTATGAGATTATATATATCTGACGACGAAGCACTCCCTGTATTTATGATAAAGTTCGTATGCTTTTCAGAGACCATAGCTCCCCCTATCTTAAATCCTTTCAGGCCGCTGTCATTTATCAGCTTCCATGAAGAGTGGCCTTCCGGATTTTTAAAAACAGATCCAGCCGAGGGGTACTCCATGGGATGCTTGCTCCACCTGTCTTTAATTATATCATCAACTCTTTTAGCAGTCTCAGCAGGATTATCAGATTTAGGGAGAGAAAAAATCCCCCCTGTAATTACTGTGTTCTTCGGGAGATTCATCTTTCTGTATCCGGAGATGTCGGCGCAGGCATCTACCTCGAATACTGCACCGGTATAATCCACGCCGCGGATCTTTTTAAGCATATCCACAAAGCACCCCATGAAAGTGCCGGCATTCATATAGATACCCCCTCCCATTGAGCCCGGGATACCCGCCATAAACTCAACTCCGCCGAAACCTGCGCTTATCGATTCGCTGATAAATCTCTCTTTGCTCAGAGCCGCGCCTGCGTAAATATATTCACCTTCCGGTTTAAAACTGTTATCCAGTCCGGAGATTCTTATAACAGCTCCCCGGAGGCCCCTATCGCTTATCAGAAGATTTGACCCCCCTCCGATAATATTAAAAGGTATCCCCTCACCGGTAATAACCGGTAATATTAAAGAGAGAGCATCTTCACTGAACGGCTCAATGAGAATATCGGCATTTCCGCCGGTCTTAAAGGTTGTACAGAGAGAGAGGGGTGAGTTGAAATCGACTCTCCCCAGTTTTGAGATCTCTTTTACCGCACTTTCTGAAATTATATTATTAGTACACATTTTATCCTGCATTTAATGATAACTGCTCAAAAACCGCCTGTAATGATGTTTCCGCCGCGCCCCGGGCGCGGCGGAAAGCAATTTCACTACCAGTTTATAACCAGTTACTTTTAGTGTATCATTTTAGAGGGGAGTATCATGTCAATAAAATTCATAATAAATAGTTAAATTTTAATGTAAAGCCGATCCCCCGAAAACCTGAAAGTTATCCGCATCTTCAACCCCCGCACCCCCGGAGGGGGCAAAGATTCATATTAAATTTAATTTTTAAATGCCTTGCCCCTTCCGGGGGTGCGGGGGTTGAAAAGTTCAGTCATAAATTGGTATTCTATTTGAGAAATAGGTAATTGTAAGCTCTCCATGGGAGACTGGTAATGATTACGCAGTTCAAAACAAAAAAAATCCCCCTGTTAATTTCAGGGGGGATAAAGAGGAAGCAAAAATGTTAACTCAAAATACTAAGTCGGCATTCAGGAAATGAAAACCGCCAAAAACTTTTCGATTTAATGAAAACAATATTTGTGATACTTGTCAAATATTTTTTATAACAAATCTTACAATAATTCAATTTATTCTTATTTTTTTTAACAAATCATAAAGATTCATCGGCATAAACTTATCATTTACTAATATAAAAAGCAGAAAATATAGATTTTTATTGAATTTACGTATAAAATTCGGAAATGGTGCATTTTTTAAAGAGAGGGACCCTGCGGGGCTCTCTTAAGGGCTGCCGCCCTTATACAGGATTTTCGTCCTCAAATTTGATGAAAATATGATAATATTATTTAGTACCGCATTTTCATTTCTAATCTTATCCGGTCGAAGAGCCGATAAATATCCGAGGAGAAAACTTTTTATAGTCCCGATGAAAAAGAAAGAACAGAAAGTTATAATTCCCGATCTGAGGGAATTTACCGATGACAGCGGAAAAAAATGGGTACAGACATCCACTGATGATCTCTTCTCCATCAAAGAACTTAATGAAATTATCACCTCAATAGAAAAAGAGAGGGCGAAAGATGAAGTTGTATTCGCACGCATCGATTTTCAGAAGGTAGATAAGGAATTCTATGATACAGCCGTTGAACTTCAGAAGAGAGTTCAGAAACAAGGGAAACTCCTTCAGAAATATGCAGCTGAAACAAAACGTGTCATTGACAGAAAAAACCTTAAACTAAAAGAACTTATCGAATATATCAAACAGCTCCATCAGTTAATTGCTCAAATGAATGCAAACCCTGAAGACGCAGGAAAAATAGACTTCTCAGCTGCGTTTGATTTTACCGCAAAAAGAGAACCCGAGATCGTCTCTATCTACGAAGATGTTGAAGAAGTTGTAATGAAAGAGGGTGATAAAGAATAATCCCCCGTAAAAAAAGTTTGACATAAACATCCCCCGAAGAAGTTATTTTCCTACAGTTGAAATTTTGGGGGATTACGGGGGCAACGCCCCCGTAATCCCCCAATTCAGCGTATGCAAAGCATACGCACCTGCGAAAATAATCAGCCACCCGGCAAAGCCGGTAAAGTAACCCTTTACTCAGCAATACGGAATCTGCCGGTTTTGACCTGAAATATTATTTCCGCAATAAGGAGGATTACGTGTCCCTAAAGATATACAATACGCTGACCAGACAGATCGATGAACTTATTCCAGGTGGTGTAAAACAGGATAAGCCTGAAGATTACCCCGCAATAACAATCTACTCCTGCGGCCCCACTGTTTACAGTTACGCACACATAGGCAACTTCAGAACTTTCATCTTCAATGATTTTCTCAGACGCTACCTTAAGTTCAGGGGTTTTAGCGTAAATCACGCGATGAATATTACAGATGTGGATGATAAAACAATAAAGGGATCTATCGAAGAGGGGATATCACTCTCTCAATATACAGAAAAGTACACAGAGATTTTCTATGAGGATTTAAAAGCCCTTAGTATTGAGGATGTTGAACATAACCCGAAAGCTACCGAATCTGTAGATGAAATGATAAACATTTTAAAAAAAATTGATGCAAACGGCATGCTTTACGAAAAAGAGGGGTCACTCTATTTTAACATAGCTAAATTCCCCGGATATGGAAAACTCTCCATGCTGGACAAAAGAGAGATAAAGTCCGGTGTAAGTTTTGATGCCGACGAGTACGAGAAGGAGGATGTGCGCGATTTCGCCCTCTGGAAAGCGCCCAGGGAGAACGAACCCTTCTGGGAGACACCCTACGGTCCCGGAAGACCGGGATGGCACATCGAGTGTTCCGCGATGATACGTAAAATTTTCGGAACTACAATAGATATACACACAGGGGGAGTTGACCTCATATTCCCCCATCATGAAAACGAAATTGCCCAGAGCGAAGCGGCCTACGGCGAGACATTTGTCCGACACTGGATTCACACTGAGCATCTTCTTGTTGACGGAACCAAGATGTCCAAATCGGCGGGAAATTTTTATACACTGAGAGATCTTCTGGCAAAAGGATACTCTCCCCGCTCAATAAGATATCTTTTAATGTCTGCTCATTATAAAAAACAGCTGAACTTTACACTTGAAGGGATAACTCAAGCTGACCAGGCTCTTGAAAGAATAGACAACTTTATTTTAAGATTAAACGACAGAAAAAATACCACCGGGGAGAATTCCGAGGTAGATGCAATCACCAGTGCACTTATCAGAGACTTCAGTGAAACCGTGGACAATGATCTGAACATCTCCGGAGGACTTGGAGTATTTTTCGAATTTATTCATAAAGTAAATTCAATGATCTCTGAAGATAAAATCTCGCAAAAAGACGCGGAAAAAATTATTGGAACAGTAAAAAGACTCGACCAGGTTTTCGGATTTGTATTCTCCGCGGCAGAGGAAGAGAGTGACGCCGACAGAGAGAGAATTGATGCACTTGTTAATGAAAGAATTGAAGCGAAGAAGAGTAAACAGTTCGCACGCGCAGACGAGATACGGGACATACTCAAAAACGAAGGGATAATCCTTGAAGATACTAAAGATGGTACAAGATGGAAAAGAAAAAAATAATAACCGGGCGCAACCCCGTAATAGAATACCTTAACAGCATTACTGACGGAAGCGGAATGGAACTTCACCTTTCATCATCAGCTCACGGAAAAATAATTATTGAGATACAGCATATCTGCAGAAGAAAAAAAGTTAAGATCATTACCGAAGATAAAACTTTCTTCAAGGATGTGAGCTCGTCATCTACTCATCAGGGTGTTGCACTTCATATCCCCGCCGCAAAAAAAGATGACATCGACCCGTCTGAATTACTGAAGAGAATAGCTGAAAAAAAAGGTGCCGTGATACTTCTTGACCAGATAACCGACCCCCATAACCTGGGATCGATTATCCGTTCAGCCGAAGCTCTGGGCTGCGGTGCAGTGATAATCCCGAAGAATAATTCCGCCGAGGTAAATGAAACAGTTCATAAAACTTCAGCTGGTGCCACTGCTCACATTGAGATAATAACAATAGTGAACGTGGCGCAATTTCTTGATGAATTAAAAGAGCTGGGGTTCTGGATAGTTGGAACCAGCGACCGGGGGACAATTCCGATTACACAGCTGAATGAAGTGCACCCTGCGTGCATCATTATAGGTAGCGAAGGGAAAGGGATGAGACGGCTTACCGAAGAGAAGTGCGACTACATTGTCTCTATCCCGCTGAAAGGGAAGGTATCCTCGCTCAATGCCTCTGTTGCCGCAGCCATAGTAATGTACGAAGTTCTGAAGAGTTAACAGAGAATACCGGGGGATAACACGGTTCTTCCGGTAAATCCGCTCTACGAGGACGTTGACGGAAGCAGATGCTGCAGAACACTTGCCGACTGCGGCGAGCCTATTGACACAGTTACAGTCTACGTCAACCCCGATAGAGCCGCATCGTACATTGATGATATAATATCAGTTAACCCGAAAAGGGTTATCCTTAACCCGGGGACAGAAAATCAGATTATGTCTGAACGTCTTAAAGAAGCGGGAATCACAGTTATAGAAGACTGTACCCTGGTGATGCTGAACAGAAACGAATTCTGACCAATCCTGTTTCAGCGCTGACAATTTTCAGAGGTACGTACACGTCCTATACGCCTGAAAAAATTAATTGATACCCCGACCTTTTTTTAAACTCAGCCGGAAATAGCTTGATATATACTGCCAGAATTGGTATAATTCATGACATTATCATATCTGAATTTCAACAGCAGGTTTATATGAAAACTATAATAGCGGCAGGGGATAATCTGTCAGACTGCGCTAAACTTAATAATATAATCAACATAGAAGGGCACTCTGTGATCTCTTTCTGCGGCGGCAATGGGGAAATTCCTGCCGGCAAAAATCATTCATTACTGCTCTACTACCTTTCGGATTTAAGTGAAGGCTGGAAAGAGAAACTGAATTCGGTAAAAAATATATCCATCGCCACCCCTATGATTGTAATTTCCGAAACAGATTCTTCCGAAGCCGCGGTTTTTGTAATGAAAAACGGAGCGGTGGATTTCATCTTTGCCGGTCTTCCCGACGATGAAATAAAATCAAGGATAGAAGAATCCTTCGATAAAAAGAATCTCATCAGCAGGGTGGAGGAGATTCACGAACTTATTCATTACACCGAAATTTTCAAGGGGATAATCGGAAGAAGTTCAGCACTGCGCAATGTCTTCAGCCGCGTTGAGAAAGCCATGAAACGGGATGTATCTGTACTCATTTTAGGTGAGAGCGGGACCGGCAAGGAACTCTTTGCCAGAGCCATCCATGAAGGGAGCGGAAGAAGCGGAGGCCCATTTGTCACTGTGAACTGCGCGGCAATCACTCCCGACCTGGCAGAGAGTCTCTTATTCGGCCATGTAAAGGGATCATTTACCGGATCGGTTTCGCAGCACAGGGGGTATTTCAGTCAGGCGAACGGGGGTTCAATTTTTCTCGATGAGATCGGCGACATGAACCGTGAAGTCCAGGGAATGGTGCTGAGAGTACTTGAAGACAGAAAAGTGAGGCCCCTTGGAGCGCTTCAGGAGGAGACTCTTAATATAAGGATAATATCCGCAACCAACAGAAATCTCCGGAAGCTGGCCGAAGAGGGGAATTTCAGAGAGGACCTTTACTACAGACTGGATGAATTCCCCGTCACCCTCCCCCCTCTGAGAGAACGTAGAGAGGATATCCCGCTCATGGCTGATCACTTTTTAAAGGAGTTCTGCATGTTCTATGAAATTGAGCCGATGAAGTTCGGGGAGAATTCCATGGAACAGCTTAAAAATTACAGCTGGCCGGGTAACGTCAGGGAGTTGAAAAATATAGTACGAAGAGAAGCCGTGGAAAGCATAGACACTGTTATTGAATCGATCTCTCTTCCCGACATAAAAGCATCAACTGAAAATGCTGAACATAAAACACCTACGGCTGAAGTGCAGATAAAAGAACCGGCTGAAATTATACCTCTGGCTCTTCTGGAGGAGATGGAGATAAAAAAAGCCTTCCGGATAACCGGAGGTAATGCCGATCAGACTGCATTTCTGCTTGGACTAAGCAGAGCTACACTTTACAGAAAACTCAAATCATACGGCATGCTGTAGAATATTCTTGTATTACTGTAAAAAGAAGAAAGCCCTCTCGTGAGGGCTTTCCTGTTCAAACTTATGCTTATTATCAGTTTCTCTTGTAGATATACGCCGCATCGGGATTTTTGTACCATTCTGATTTTTTACCGAAATCAGGATATGCCTTCCAGATATCAGTCCCTTCATATGGCCACTGCCATGTTTCAGGAACTGCAATTACATTTGATACACCATAACTGTTTACAGAATCATCCATTCGAACAGTCTTCAGGCCGTTCCCGTTTACTATCATAAACGGTTCATAGGGCGCCTGACCTAAATCAGATTTTTTTACAGGTGAATCAAAAGTTATAAAACTATTAGTTGTCCTGCTCTGTTTAAAAGATTCGTTCAAACCGGTATTCCAGTTTGAAAGCAGATCCTTGACATCAGCAATAATAATATAATCTTTACCATTAAGTTTTACTCCAAAACTGTTTCTATCCGATGTTCCTCCTGCCAGAACTTTCCCTTTAATTCTGATTTTTGTTACATCATTATCAGAATTGATATATTCAGTTATTTCAATGCCGGCCACAAGATCATTATAATCATGATCGGGAACTTCAGCAAAACTGTTTTCAAAAGCTATGGTATAGACTCTTACAACAGCCGATGCAACGGAAGGATCTTCCGGAAAAGCATCTAATGAGTCAGGAATACCGTCACCGTCAGTATCTGTCAAAACTTCAGACTCAAAGGAATCTTCAAGTGTAATAACCCTGATTACCGATGCAATACTTGAAGGATCCTCAACATAAAAAACTCTCTCAATAAATTCTGAATGCCGGATAGTTACTGAAATTGCAGTTGAACCGTAATCAAGAGTTACGGAAAATTCCGCAAGACCTTCACTATCTGTAAATGCTCCCGCTAGCTCATTCCCGTTTTCATCTGCTATTATTATCAGCGCCCTATCAACTGCGCTGCCTTCAGAATCTGTCAGTGTTAAACTGAAATTTAAAACATCCTGCAAGTCTGAAAATACATCTTTATCCTCTTTAACAATGTCCGCAACCACATCTTCAGGTACAGTTATAGCTTCAGACAAATCATCCCCGGAAGGACTATCTGTATTAACGGTCTCACTATTTGAAGAACCGGCTGAACCGGAGTTTCCGCCGCAAGCGGAAATTATCAAAGATAAGCTTACTAAAAAGGCTGCCAGTATATATTTTATTTTATTCATATTATCCTCCATTTAGATTCTATACTTTATATTAAAGCATGTATCGTGCCATAAATTCTGAGTAGAGATATTGAGAGAGGATTTATGTTCTAAATTAAATTAAAAGATAAATAATTATAATATTTCATCTTCGGAATGGATTAAGACTATTACTTTCAGCAGATACTAATTCATATAATTTTAAAAACCGCCAGAATAAACAGGTCCTCCGGTTAAAAAAATGAATTCAGCATGTTTGATCTCAGTATTAGTCTCATTTTGAGACTAATACTGAGATCAAATCTCCTTATTTTATCAGGTAACAAAAATCACTTTTCAAACCCGATATTATAATCTGTTTCTTATTAGTCATAGACCACGCCGCCTTTGGCGGCGGGGAAATAATTAACAATTAAGCGGCTAAATTTTTTAAAATTAAGCCATTTACTTATGAGTACTATTTTATAGAGAAACAAAAAATACGGGGATGAATATGACAAAACTCCAGAGAATAAAAACATTTCTGCTGATTAGCATTGCAGCTATTTTTATCAGCGGATGCACATCCATCGGAAAACTCCCGTCTGGGGACAGACTTGAAAGGATTAAAAAATCACCCAACTACCGCGATGGCGCATTCCGTAATCCCGGGGATGCTTCGACAACAAATAAAAGAGGGGTAAGCTTTTTCTCATCGATTAAAAGGCATTTTTTCGAAGAACGGGAGCGTGCAAGACCCCTTGCTCCGCTCCCCTCTGACCGGACCGACCTTAAAAATCTTGACCCGGCGGAAAACCTTATCATATGGCTGGGGCACTCCTCATACTTTTTGCAGATTAACGGGAAAAAAATTCTTGTCGATCCGGTATTAAGCGGAAAGGCCATGGTCCTCTCAAGCTACGAAGGGAGCGACGTCTACAAGACCGATGACATTCCCGATATAGATTACCTGATTATAACTCATGACCACTGGGATCATCTTGACTATGAAACAGTAACTGCCATAAAAAAACGTGTCGGCAAGGTGCTTACCGGACTCGGAACCGGTGAACATCTCGAATACTGGGGCTACGACTCAAAAATAATTATCGAGCACGACTGGGGGGAATCAACAGAGCTGGAGGATGGATTCTCTGTAACGGCGGTACGGGCTAAACATTTTTCGGGAAGGTTCCGGACACGAAACAGTTCTCTCTGGACTTCATTTGCGCTTATTGCACCGGGGATGAAGATATTCATCGGGGGGGATTCCGGATACGATACCCATTTTAAAGAAGCCGGGGATAAACTCGGCCCATTTGATCTTGCAATACTTGAATGCGGTCAGTATAACCAGCAATGGAGCCGTAACCACATGTTCCCGGAACAGACAGTACAGGCGTCAATTGATCTTAGAGCAAAAAAACTCTTTGGAGTTCACTGGGGAAAATTCACTTTATCGATCCACCCGTGGGATGAACCGATTATCAGACTGGTAAAGGAGGCATCTGAAAAAAATGTAAAACTCATGCACCCTATGATAGGAGAGAAAGCCGGTCTTAACTCCTCTGAAACTTTCAGCAAATGGTGGGAGGGTATACCCTGAGAAAGAAAAAATCCTTTATTCAATTGTAAAACAGACAGCATACAATTTAAAAAAGTACAGAGCGAAAAACTCTGCACCGCTTGAAATTTGCGGCCGTAAATGCTGTAAATTCCGCATAAAAAATACTTGCCAATAACGGGCAATAATTATTGCTATCATCAGGAACTTATATTTATATTTAGCAATAGCTCCTGAACTTTTACATAATTTAAAATACTCATTTCTCCCCGCCGCCAAAGGCGGCGGGGAGAAAAACCTTATATTTTGCATTAAAAATCACTAATCTGCAGGTAAAAAATGGATTTAGCTCACATACGGAATTTTTCAATCATTGCCCATATCGATCATGGGAAATCAACTCTTGCAGACAGGCTTATAGACAAATGCCGTCTGGTCAATGACAGGAACAGAAAAGATCAGATGCTCGATACAATGGATATAGAGCGGGAGAGAGGGATTACAATAAAGTCAAATGCCATTACTCTTAATTATACGGCAAAAGACGGTATAGATTATACACTTAATCTAATCGACACCCCCGGCCACGTAGACTTCACATATGAAGTATCCCGGGCTCTATCTTCATGTGACGGTGTAATACTTATTGTAGACGCCTCGCAGGGAGTTGAAGCACAGACCATAGCAAACTTTTACCTTGCTCTTGAAAACGACCTTGAGATACTCCCTGTAATAAACAAAATAGATATGCCCAGTGCCGATATCCCGGCGACCAAAAACCAGATTGAAAAAATCCTTGGACTTGATACCGAACATGCGGTACTGACATCGGCCAAACAGGGTATCGGGATTGATGAGCTTCTTGAGAAATTAATTGAATATATACCGCCCCCTAAGGGAGTCGCAAATGCTCCTCTAAAAGCACTGATTTTCGACTCCTTTTATGACCAGTATCTCGGCGCTGTTATCAAAGTCCGTATTTTTGACGGCACCGTAAAAAAGGATGACGTTATTAAATTCTATGCCACCGGAAAAGAATTTACTGTTATTGAAGTAGGGGTCTTCAGGCTCGATCTTGAAAAAAGAGGCGTCCTCGGACCCGGCGAAGTGGGATATATTGTTGCCGGTATTAAAAGTGTTGGTGATACAAAGATTGGTGACACGGTTACTTCAGCGAAGAATCCCGCAAAGGAACCTCTTCAGGGATTTAAAGATGTCAAGTCCATGGTTTTCTCCGGACTATACCCGATGTTCGGGGATGAATACGAGGCTTTACGCGAAGCTCTTTTTAAACTTCAGCTTAATGATGCGTCGCTGCTCTTTGAGCCTGACAACTCATACGCCCTCGGTTTCGGATTCAGATGCGGTTACCTTGGTCTTCTCCATATGGAGATAGTTCAGGAGCGTCTTGAGCGTGAGTTTAACATCTCACTGATTACAACCGCCCCAAGTGTTGAATACAAAATTCATATGCAGAACGGGACTCTCCTTGAAATAGATAATCCGGTCAACTTCCCCGATCCGGGATACATTGACCGCATAGAAGAACCCTTCGTTAAGGCACAAATAGTAACGCCCAATGACTATGTCGGAAATATAATGCAGCTTGTTACCGACAGCAGAGGGATTCACAAGAACATGGAATATATCACAACTGACAGAATCCAACTTACATACGAACTCCCTCTGTCAGAAATTGTTTTCAACTTTTACGACAAATTGAAATCGATATCACGGGGTTATGCTTCATTCGATTACGATCCGATCGATTTCCGCCCTTCAGAAATGGTAAAAGTTGATATACTCGTAAACGGCGAACCGGTGGATGCTCTTTCATTTATTGTCCATAAAGACAAGGCAAGACTCAGAGGGAAAGATATCATTGAAAAACTTAAAGATATAATCCCGAAGCATCAGTTTAAAATTCCGATCCAGGCGGCAATCGGCGCGAATATTATCGCCCGCGAAAACATCTCGGCAATGAGAAAGGACGTTACCGCAAAATGTTACGGCGGAGACATCTCACGGAAGAGAAAACTTCTCGATAAGCAGAAAGAGGGTAAAAAGAGAATGAAACTTGTTGGATCTGTAGAGATTCCGCAGGAGGCTTTTTTAACTATACTTAAGATTGACTGATAAAAAAGGCATCCCCGAAAGGATGCCTTTTTCTATATAACCAATTGCCTGTTCTTCAAATTATTTAAAGCATTTTGCAAGATGTTCCTCTGTCGGAGGCTTTGTCATCAAACTGACGATTATTGTCACCAACATCGAAAGAGGAAGCGCTACTACAATAGGATCAACAAACTGAAGTTTGGATGCCGCACCTGCAAGAGATGGTACACCGAAAATCAGTTTACATAATCCCAGAGGAGCCGACTCTTTCGCATGAACAAACAGAATCCAGAATGCAGCCGCCGTTAAACCTGTAAAGAACCCTGATATAGCACCGGCCTTTGTTATTCTTTTGAAGAAAAGACCTCCGAAATATAGCGGAAGAAAAGTAGCGGCACATAAACCGAAAAATATCGCTGTACCGATCGCTATAATCGCACTCCCCTGTTCGAAAAATCTCGGGAGATAAAAAGCAAGCAGCGTGCTTATTATTATACCGGCACCCATTGAAAGTTTTATTGTACGGATAGTACTCTTGGTCTTAACCTTCATCCCCTGCTCCAGAAAATCCCTGCCGAAAGCGGAACCCATTGTATGGAACTGTGAACTGAGTGTAGACATTGCAGCGGCAAGAAGCGTCACCATAAATACAGCAGTAAACCACGGGGGCATTGCTGTATTTATAAACAGCGGAATAATATTATCAACCTTCTTTTCAGCTGCGAGTATTGCTATTTTTCCAAAAGAGGGATTATTTAAAAAGTAAACATTAGACAAAGAACCTACTACAAAAGCCACGCCGGTCATCATAAGGATAAAGACTCCTCCGACGAGAACACCCCTGTTCAGCTCTCTGTCGCTTTTAACTGTCATAAACCTGACCGCAAGCTGAGGCTGAGCAAGAACACCAATACCTACACCAAGTACAATTGTGGAAACAAGCTGCCACCAGAAAACCGAACCTGTTAAAGGCATAGATGTCCAGCCCTGATGCCCCATGGGTCCCCATATTTTTACTGCCTCAGGAGCGATATTACTCAAAGCCCTATGAGCATCAACGACTCCCCCAAGCTTCCAGTAAGTCATAACTATTAGAAGAATCATACCTACAAACATTATGGAACCCTGGAAAGCATCGGTATAAAGAACCCCCTTCAATCCACCCATAATTACATAAACAGCAACTACAGCTACAAAGAAAAAGAGAGCGGCTTCATACGATACAGACAATGTCTGAGCTATAAATTGAGCTCCTCCGATTATAACTGAACCGGCATAAAGAGGCATTGCTATGAATATCATCAGACCGGATGCTGTCTGAAGAAGCGAACTGTCGAAACGTTTACCTATAAGCTCAGGAAATGTATGAGCATCAAGATTATGCCCCATTCTTCGTGTTCTCTTGCCGAAAACAACAAAAGCTATAAATATACCAACACCGATGTTAAGAACCGTGAGCCAGAGAACACCCATTCCGAAAACTGCAGCTGCTCCTCCAAAACCGATAATGGCTGAAGTACTTATAAATGTTGAACCGTACGATACAGCCATTACTACAGGATGTGTTTTACGGCCAGCCAGTAAAAAATCCGTAGTGTCCTTTGTATGCCGGTACCCCAGGTATCCGAAAAAAGCGGTTATTATTAAAAAAATCAGTGTTACAATTGTTATAAGAAGAAAATTCATATTCTACCTCCCCTCATCTTCGGGATCATTCTCTTCCCATTTAATCTCTTCTTCTATTTCTCTGTTTACCACGTCATCTCCGGGAGTATTCCAGTTTTTAACTCCGTAGACGACACATACTAAAGCAGCAGCTATAGATAGAACAAAAGCGAGAAAAACTCCCGCGCCTTCAAATCCAAGCATATATTTCTCCTTATTCTGAATATTTTTCCGCAATTACCCGAATCAGCTTTGCTCCATAGATCAGATTCCATGATCAGGATTCAGCGGAATTATTATGACGTTGTTATTGAATATATAATAGCAGGGAAAACAGACATTTCCGACTATATAGTCGCTGACTATCCGGTCGGAATGAATTTCTGTCAATAAAAAAACTGAATCAAGAAGCAGAAGAGACATAACTGCTCATTTTTTGATAAGAATGATAATTCACACAACCTTCCCCCACCCAAAGGGCGCAATAAATTTGCCTTGCCCCCTATGTTATTGCCAAACGGCTGTGAATATGTTATATTATTAAAGGGCATAGGGGGTGCGGGGCTTGCTCAATGGATATTAGCACTCACCGCCAGTTTTTGATACGAAGCAGTAATTTATTACTCCCGGCATAGCCTGTAAGACTGCCCGAGAACAGTTTTAAACAGAGAATTTCACTCTGAATTCAGTACCTTCGTCACGGACAACTTCAACTCTACCGCGCATCTGCTGAGTCAGAAGGTAGACCAGATTAAGCCCGAATCCTGTAGATTCTCCAACAACTATCGATTCAGGAAGACCTTTTCCGTTATCTTTCACGATTATCTCAAAAAGATTATCACCCCTTTTAAGAAATGATATATCAATCATCCCCTGTTCGACACCCGTAAAAGCATATTTGAACGCATTGGTGACAAGTTCATTTATGATAATACCCACAGGGACCAGAGTATTTGTACCCATCAGGCAATCTTCAATCTCTGTTTTAATCTGAACATGACCGAAATTCGGAAAAGTCTGTATAATCCCGGCTATAAGATCGGGGAGATAACCGGCTGTTGATATATTATTAAAATCATTTGAGCGGAACAGTTTATCGTAAATAAGCATCATGCTGAGAACACGGCTATGGGCTTCTTTAAGGGAAGACGATGCCAGTTCATTATCAATCGATTCCGACTGAAGATAAAGAAGACCGGCAATTGTATTCATATTATTCTTAATACGGTGGTGGACCTCGTGAAGAAGTATCTCTTTCTCATTCAGAAGTTTTTTTACCTCAATTTCTGCAACTCTTCGCTCCGATATATCGGTGCCAATGCAGAGAATTTCGGTGTACTCGCCGTTTTCACCGGGAATCCCTCTGTTAGACCAGACAATCCATGCCGTGGTACCATCCTTGCGTATATTTTCATTTTCATTTCTTTCATATAATTCAGGATTCGCCGTTATCTCATCCATCATTTGTTTAAGATTACGACCGGCTTTATCTGTTTCAGGTACTATTGTTCCAATTACATTCTTCCATAGTATTTCATCCGGGGAATAACCGAAAAAATTCAAGGCGTAATCATTTGCATAAGTTATTACCCCCTTTCTATCAATACGGAATATTATTGAATTCGAAAACTTTATCAAATCCCTGTACTTCTCTTCACTCTCACGAAGCGCTTTCTCTGTAAGTTTACGCTCTTTGATTTCAACAGTGAGATTCTCAACAAGAGTCTTCAGCTGACTGCTCATCTGAAAAAATGACCTCTTGAGATCATCTATCTCAACTACACGGGTTTCTTTAGACTGCTCAGGCCATGTTCCTCTGCTTAAATCATGAACGGCTTTGTTTAATCTCTGAACGGGATCGGCGATCCTCCTTGACGTAAAGATTCCGATAATGATAGAAAGAATAATTGCCCCGATAATAAGCAGTATGGTTATTCTGTTGTTCGCGCTTATCTTTTCCATAAAATCAGATTCAGGAACAACTGTAACAATTATCCAGTCAAGACCCGCCTGGTTTATAAATGGGGACACATGAATAAAATGCCTGCTCCCGTCCGGACTGAACTCAAGATGCCGGCCTGAATTAATCCTGCTCAAACTCCCGAATTCATCTGCCAGCTTTTCCGCCGCCCCCCGTATGATGAGAGAGTTACTCTCCCCCGCTCCAAGCCTTCTCTGCTTTTCTCCATCTTTTTTAGGTGTAAAAATCATCTCATTTGTTGATGCCGCGATAAGCAGTCCCTGCTGATCTGTTATAAAACTCAGACCGGTTTTCCCGATATCAATGCCGGCCAGAAAGCTGCCGATATGAGAGAGGAAAAGATCGGCCGAAGCAACACCAAGAAGTTTACCGCTGCTGGAATAAACCGGCTTACTGGCGGAAATAGCCATATCCTGGCCTGTAAAAAGGATGTAGGGATCACTCCATACGAAATCACCTTTTAACAATGCCGCCGTGTACCAGGGTCTTGTTCTGCAGTCAAAAGCCGGGATTGTTAAAAGTGTTTTTGATCGTTTGCCTGTGATTGTCGTGGAATATTTACGGAGGTTACCGCTTCTGAATCCGTCAGTACCGAGAAAATATGTTGTTAATGTAACTGCCTCACGCCCGGAATCTGCAATTCCTCCGGAAGTATTCCCGAAATAAATACTGCTTACAGATTTATATATCCCTATCTGCTCCAGAAAATAACGCTCCAGCATGGTCTGATTATTATAGTCCAGAATACCGCTGCTAATAGCCACGGCATTGTTCTGAATAATCTTATATGGTGTTTCAACAAAATTTACAAGATACTCGTTAATCCGTTCAGTAATCCCTGAATGAAGATTGACAGCAACTTCATTAACAGCTCTTTCACCGTTGAGGTATGATATATAACCGACAAGCCCTGAGATGATAATTATCTGAACAATAAAAGGAACAAGGAGTATAAGCCTTAACCGGAACTTAAGTTTTATTTTCAGGAAGTTAGATTCAGTTCCGGGATTTTTATCCATATATAATTCTCTTCACATCACTTTTTATTTTAAATATGTACGGCAAGCTTCAGGACCAGAGCATTCACTCTAATCTCTTGATATATAATATCACAATTTTAAGGATATTCAATATTTTTTTATGCCGTCAATAGGCAAAAAACGGCATTCCTGTGGAAAAAATCATTCCCGCAAGCGCTTTCAAAGTGCAGA
>PGXT01000074.1 GCA_002839285.1 Spirochaetae bacterium HGW-Spirochaetae-5
TTCTTTAAATTATCTTCATCTGCAAATATTACCACAGTATCATTTTTGTCAATTTTACTTAAATCATTCTTCAATGCTGACTTCACCAAAATCCTCCGTCTCTGGAAATTTATTATGTTTTCTGCCCTTTATACACAGAACAAGGGGTTAAAATCCCCTGTTCTTAAACACATTTTCTTATTCAATAACAGTCATCTTTTTTCAAACAAAAATCGTCCAAAAAAAATTAATTTTCAGCCATAAAACTCCATAAAAGAACTAAAATAGCCAATCTACGGTTATATCCGGAATTTACCACACGCACTACGATATTGTTAAAAAAAACTGAATCCCTACTGTAAAAACATGGTGTTTAATATGGGGACAAATTGAAAAATTTTGCCGGTTTTTAATAATTGGATTTTATTCATATTGACATTTTTTTTTACAAATTTATATATTGCATGTGTGTTAAGTTTCATATCAAATACAATTTTTGTATTTAATATAATACAAAATGTATTAAAAAAACAAATTTTTCTTACACAACCTTTAAACAAATAAAAATTGTTTATCAACAGACTTTCACAGGAGGTTTTTATGACTAGAAGGATCGAAAAAGTAGCTGTAATCGGATCTGGTATCATGGGGGGCGGTATAGCTGCTCTTTGCGCCAGCGCAGGCATCAAAACTCTATTGTTAGACATCGCTCCATTTGATCTTACAGATGCAGAGAAAAACGACAAAAAGGCTAAAAACAGAATAGTTCAGGCCGGTCTTGATGCACAACTTAAAGCTAAACCAGCAGCATTCATGAACAAAAATGTTGACCTTACTCTTATTGAGCTTGGCAACCTTACTGACGATTTTGACAAACTTGGCGATTGCGACATCATCTTTGAAGTTATTGTTGAAAATCTCAAAATCAAACAGGATCTTTTCGCAAAACTTGAAAAAGTAATGAAGCCGGGTGCTATCATCGCATCTAACACTTCAGGTCTTCCAATTTCTCAGATGGCAGAAGGAAGAAGCAAGGCTTTTAAAGAGCATTTTCTTATCCTTCACTTCTTCAACCCTGTACGTTACATGAAAATTCTTGAGTGTATCGCAGGACCGGAAACATCAAAAGAAGTTTGTGATTTCGTTTCTAAATGGGGCGAGCAGACTCTTGGTAAAGGTGTTGTATGGGGAAAAGATACCCCTAACTTCATCGGAAACAGAATTGGTGTTGAACTTATCTGTGAAGCATTCAAACTTATTGAAAAAGGTCTCATAACAATACCTGAAGCTGATGCACTTTTCGGAAAACCAATGGGTATGCCGGGAACAGCCATCTTCGGTCTTGCTGACTTTGTTGGTAACGACACAATCGATCATATCGCTGAAAACTCTTACGAGCTTTTAACAAAAGACGAATACAGAGAGATCTACAAAACTCCTAAATTCTTCAAAGATATGATGGAAAAGAAGATGTACGGCAACAAGACAAAAGAAGCCGGCGGATTCTATCTTTCAGGAAAAACTCCCGATGGAAAAAAATTCAAAAAAGTTCTCGATCCTAAAACAGGTGCTCATATCGATTTTGATATGAAAGCAACTTATCCTTTAGTAGAGGCTACAAAGGATTTCAAAACTACCGGCGAAAAAATGAAGCACGTTTTCAAGAATAATGAGTTTGCAAGAACTCTTCTTTCTTCAATGTGCGTATACTCTGCAAACAGAATACCTGAAATTGCAGATACACTTGTTGAAATAGACAACGGTATGAAAATGGGGTTATGCATGGGAATTCGGACCATTCGAAATGTGGGACAATCTCGGACTTAAAGACTCTATTGCAGATATCGAAAAATCAGGTTTCACAATTCCAGCTAACGTTAAGAGAATGATGGAAAAAGGCGGAACAACTTTCTACAGACTCGAAAAAGGGAAAAAACAGTACTGGGATTTCGCATCTGACAGCTACAAAGACATAGTTTACAGCCCTAACATGATATTCCTAAGCAACATCAAAGCTGATAAATCTAAAGTTGTTGTAAGTAATAATGCAGCATCTCTTGTTGACATCGGAGACGGTGTATTCTGCTTTGAATTCCATACAAAAATGAACGCTATGGGCGGAGATACAGTTGCTCTTATCCCTCAGGCGCTTGAATTTGTAAGAAAAAATGGCGCAGGTATGGTTATCGGTAACGAAGCGGGCGGAATGCCGCCAGCATTCAGCGCGGGCGGAGACCTCAAGTTTATGCTTGGCCTTGCTGAGAAGAAAGATTTCGCAGGTATCGATAATTTCATTAAAGAAGTACACAATGGCATGAAAGCTATCAAGTACTCTCCATTCCCTGTTGTAGCTGCTCCTTTCGGATTAGCACTCGGCGGCGGATGCGAAGTTTGTCTATGGGCTGACAAGATTGTTGCACACAACGAACTCTACATGGCTCTAGTAGAAGTTGGTGCCGGTCTCGTTCCTGCAGGCGGCGGTTGCGTTCAGATGTGGAGAAGAATAAGCGAATCTATCGTTCCTCATACAGATATGCTCGCAGTATTCCTTGCAGCATTCAAAACAATTGCAATGCCAATGCCTTCTATGTCTGCACAGGAAGCCAGAGTTAAAGGTTTCTTAAGACCTCAGGACAGAATAGTTTTCAACAGAGATCACCTCATTGGCGAAGCTAAAAAAGAAGTTGTTAAGATGTACGAAGAAGGATATGTTGCACCAGCTAATCTTCCTATCTCTGTTATGGGTCAGGATGCTATGGGTGCTCTTGATTCAAATATTCCTGATATGCTTGCAGGATACCAGATTGCACCTCACATCTCTACAGTTGTTCGTAGAGTGGGTTATGTTATCTCCGGTGGTACAGCATTCAAAGGGGAAAAAATCTCTGAAGATGCAATGCTTACACTCGAAAGAGAAATGTTTGTTGAGTGCTGGAAAACAGAGGGTTCACAGAAGATGGCTGCACACATGGCTGCAAAAGGGAAGCCTCTCTTCATCTAAGATTTACAAGTTTGTTTTAAAAATGCACAAATCCGCATTCAGGTTATCTGACCTGAATGCGGTTAAAATTTCAGGAGGTTCACGAATATGAGAGAAGCATATATCGTTGAAGCAGTCAGAACACCAGGATGTAAAAGAGCTAAGGGATTACTTGCACAGACAAGACCTGAAGATCTTCTAAAAACAGCACTTCACGGTGTTATGGAAAGATCAGGCGTTTCTAAAGATGCAGTTGAAGATGTTATGATCGGATGTTCTTTCCCGGAAGCTGAGCAGGGAATCAATATCGGCCGTATTGCAACACTTATGGCTGGTTTCCCGATCACTGCTTGCGGAGCTACAGTTAACAGATTCTGTTCATCTGGACTTGAGTCTATAGCTATTTCTGCAATGAAAGTAATGTCTGGATACCATGAAGTAACTATCGGTGGTGGAGTTGAGTCTATGTCTATAGTTCCAATGGGTGGAAATCTTCCAAGACCTCACCCGGAATGGGCAAAACAGGACTACACTGTTTATATGTCAATGGGTATCACAGCTGAAAACGTTGCAAGAAGATACGATGTAAAACGTGAAGATCAGGATCATTTTGCAGTTCATTCACACCTTAAAGCTGCTGATGCTCAGGCTAAAGGTCTATTTACAGAGATCGTTCCAGTTGATGCATACAAATTTGTTGCTCAGCCTGACGGATCTTACAAAAAAGAATCTTACAAAGTTGATTATGATGATGGTGTACAGAATCCGCCAGATGCTGCGAAGATGGCTAAACTTAGAGGAGCTTTCTCAGGTGCAATCCCTGGAGTTGCTAACTCAGGTTCAGTTACAGCTGCTAACTCTTCACAGACAACAGACGGTGCTGCTGCAACACTTATCATGAGTAAAGAAGCAATGCAGAAATACGGAGTTAAACCTAAAGTTAAACTTCTTGGATACACAGTTGCAGGTTGCAAACCTGACGAAATGGGAATCGGACCGGCAGTTGCTATTCCTAAGCTTCTAAAACAGCTTGGAATGACAATGGAGCAGGTTATGAAAGATGGTATCATCGAACTTAACGAAGCTTTCGCTTCTCAGGGAATCTACTGTGCACGTCAGCTCGGTTTCGGAGATCCTAAATACTTCGAATTCGGAAGCAAAGACCTTTTCATCAACCCAACAGGTGGAGCTATAGCTCTCGGACACCCGCTAGGATGTTCTGGTGCTAAAATTTTCGCTACTCTCGTGAACAACATGCAGAGAATGGGAAAGAAATATGGAATGGAGTCTATGTGTATCGGTGGTGGTATGGGAGCTGCTGCACTTTTCGAATTAGTAGAATAATTTTAAGCTTTTTCGATATATTTAAAAGGCCGGCAGAGATGCCGGTCTTTTTTTATGTCTCATGCTATCAAGTTTTTTCACAAATCTGCCGATAAAACATTATAAACACCTTTCTGGAGGATTTTATGATGAATTCTGATGCAGCATCAAACAAATGGAAAAACGAACAGATAGCTATTTTCAAAAAATATATTAAAAATTTTAAGCCCGGGTCATTTGAACACACAAAACTTGCCCAGGGGATTAAAGATCTGGAGCAGATCGGATTATAAAACTATCTGCATATCCGCTAAAATCCCCGTCTCAAGCTGAAAACTGTTTTACAAACACACATGAAACAATTATTCATTTATTATATCAAATAATATCAGTAATAAAAAAAATTACTTTGCAGTATTATAAATTAATGATACCACTATATATATAAACTAACGGGGCTGAAAAATGAAAGATAGACCTTCCTGGGACATGTATTTTATGAAAATTGCAGAAGATGTATCTACAAGGTCTACATGCATAAGAAGGCAGGTCGGCGCTGTAATCGTAAAAGATAAACGTATGCTTACCACGGGATATAATGGCGTACCTACCGGTATTTCCCACTGTACAGAAAAGACATGTCTTAGAACCATATACAAGGTACCCAGCGGTGAAAGGCATGAGCTCTGCCGCGGTCTTCACGCAGAACAGAACGCAATTATTCAGGCAGCATATTACGGCGTTTCAGTCAAAGGCGCAGCAATATATGTAACACATCAGCCATGTTCTATTTGCACCAAGATGCTTCTTAACAGCGGAATTGAATCTTTTATTTACCGTTCTCCATATAATGATCCCCTTGCCGAGGCTATGATCAAAGAATCGGGAATCATCTGCAAGGTCCTGGAGTGAATATATGCTGAAAAAATCAAGCTCTATTGCGCTGATTATTATTGTTCTCCAATCAATAGCCTTCTCTCAGGCAAAAAAAGAGGAGGATCTCTACACACGCGCTACAAAATATTTTTTTCAGAAAAAATTTGAAATGGCTGAAGTGCTGTTTCAGGAAGTGATAAAAAAAGATCCCGAAAACGCCCTTGCCTACTCTTACCTTGGTGATATTTTTTTAAAAAAGCAGCAGTATGATGGAGCTCTGAATCTTTATCTCAAGGCAATCGATATAAAACCCGATATAGCTGAAAACTATTTCCGTCTTGGTCAGATATATTACTTTAAAAAAAATGCCGATCTCGCTATCGAAAATTTTAATAAAACTCTTATAAAAGATGATAAACTTAAAGTCACATTTTATCATATAGGACTTACATATTTAATGTTAATGCGGGATAAAGAGAAAACAATTGAATACTGGGAAAATTATATAAGGCTTGTACCTGAAGATCCGCAATATGACAGCATAAAGAGAGTTATCGAACTCCTTAAAGATCCGAAATTTCAGCTCCCTCCGGCAGACAGTAAAATTTCAATAGAAGAGGCCCTTCTCCTCGGAGGATCCACACTGGATACTCAGGAAAGAAGTACAGAGAATAAAGAAGCCGGACATGAAACAAAAAAATCAAAAGATACAATTGAAGATATCTATATGGATGATGATCTTTAGCAATAAACTTGAAACCACCGTTTTGCAGTTTCACATCAGTTCGTGAGTTTTTAAAATTTTCAAAAAAATCAGGAGGATTTATGTTTTACAGAGATGACAGAAACAAAATAATCGCAGGAACAGCAGCTCTTGCCATTGCTGCAGGTTTATTATATTTCTTATTCTTTAAAGCTCCCGATCCGGCAGGAGAGATAACTGATCTCCGTCTTAAACAGATCGGTCTCTACACCGACCTCCTTGAAACCGATCCCGGAAATATAGGCATAATGCTGAAGATAGCTGATCTTTATAAATCCTACGGAGATTACGACAAGGCTATCGACTATTATAAAAAAATTCTGAAAATTGACCCGAACAATTACGATGCACTAAACGGTTTAGGTCATGCATATGCTTTAAAAGGCGACTACGATAATGCAATAAAAATATTTGAATCAGCAAAAGGTAAAAAACCATCGAACCCCTCTGCGTATAATAAGCTGGGGAATGTGTATGATTCACGGGCAGAGCTGGAAAAGGCACTTAAAGAATATAAAACTGCTCAGAAAGTTGCACCCCGCGACCAGGAGAGTTATAAAAACATAGCAGCTCAGAAACTCGCTAAAGGTGATATAAACGGTGCTATTGCAATTCTGGAACAGGGTATCGGCAATAATCCCGATGATGCAGAGGGTCACTATAATCTCGGAAACCTCTACCTGAAAACCGGAAACAACGGGAAAGCAAAAGAAAAATTTAATAAAGCAATAGGATTAAACTCCAAACAGGGTAAATACTTCAGAGGCCTTGGTGACAGCGAGTTAAAAATGGGGAATATTGACAATGCGGTTTCGGCCTACAGAAAAGCATTGGAACTTGAGGCAGCAGATTCACTTGCCGCGGAAAAGCTCGGAGACATAGATCTTTCAAGGAAAGATTACGAAGGTGCGGCAGGGTATTACAAAAAAGGTCTGGAGTATGACTCGGGGAATAAAGATCTGCGGAGAAAATACAACTATGTCATGAGTGAAATTGCCAAGGCTGCTAAAAAAAATGAGAAGGAAGCGGTTGCCGTTAAAACCGATGCAGATACCGGATCCGGTACAGGCACTCCTGAGAGCACCGGAATCAAACAGGAAAATGCTTCTGATATCGCAGGCGGAACCGATCCATCTGCAAACAAAACAAAACCGAATCAGGTTAACGAAAGCGCACAGAAATGGCGGACAATAGGCGACCAGCAGAGAGAGAAGAAAGCATTCGATGAATCCCTTAAAGCATATAGAAAAGCGGTAGAACTTGATAAGAATGATGATCATTCATATTACTGGCAGGGCCGGATTTATACTCACCAGAAAGTCTACGATGAGGCGAAAAAAGCATTCCAGAACGCCATAGCGGCAAATCCCAATCATGGGGACTCGCACTACAGACTTGGTCTCATCCAGTATATGGAGAAAAAATATAAAGATTCTGTTCAGTCATTCAGTAACGCGGTAAGACTGGATCCCGGACATGCAAAAGCATTTTACGCCAGAGGTCTTGCACATCAGCAATTAAATGACAAGTCGAAAGCTATAGCAGATTTCCAGAAGTCTATAGCACTTGATCCCAAAATGGACCGTGCTTTTTTCAGCATCGGAAGCATACAGCTTGAATCCAAAAATTATAATGAGGCGCTTAAAAGTTTCACCAAAGATCTTGAACTTAGACCGGATAACCCTGAAACAAATTTTAAAATCGGTGAAACCTATCATGAAATGAAAAGCTACAACAATGCCGCAAACTACTACCAGAAAACGATTCAGCAGGAACCTGAGCACTATCAGGCATACTTTAATCTGGGTCTTGTAAACCAGCAGAAGAAAAGCTATAGTGAAGCAATACCGCTGTTCGAAAAAGCTTCTTCAATAAAAAACGGCGATGCAGCCTGCTTCTATGAAATAGGAAAAGCCTATGAAGGATTGAACAATGAAATAAAAGCCATTGAAAGTTACGAAAAAGCCATTGAGATTAACCCGGCCTACACAAATGCCAATATAAATCTTGGCAGAATGTATTTTGACAAAAAAATTTACGATAAAGCTGTCCAGCAGTTTAAAAAAGCATCGGATAACTCTCCGCGGTCATATGCGGCTCATTATAATCTTGCAAACGCCTATAGAGAGATGAAGATGTTTGGTGATGCCATAGAGGAATACAATGTTGCTCTGACCATAAGTCCCCTTGAATATAAAGCTCACTTTGATTTAGGGATAGCCTATAGAGAGCAGAGTAATTTCAACAATGCTGTATCATCGTTTGAAAAATCACTGCAGATAAACAGCACACAGGTTGACCCCCATGAGGAACTGGGGATGATTTACTACAGAAATCTTAAGAATAACCAGAAAGCTGTTTATCATTTTGAAAAAGTTTTATCTATGAAACCGAACCATCAGGATGCAGATAAGATCAAATCCATAATTACTCTGATCAAAGGCAAGTAAATGAAAAAGTTGACAATCTTTTTAATTATTCTGACCAGCGCAATATATTCATGCAGATCAAATGAATTGAAAGGAAACCTGAGGTATGACTTCACTACCTCAGGCGCCTTAGGGGAAGACTGCTTCCAGGTAATCATTTCGGCTTCACCTGATGCTGAATTGAAAACCATGGCTGAACAGCGTGAAAGCGCCTTTATTAAAGCAAAAGACAGCATATCAGCAGAAACAGAAAAACAGTTATTAATTTATTATTCGTCTTCGAAATCATTAAGACCGGATGATATTCCGGAGGAAACGGTAAATTCGCTAAAAAAAAAATCCGGCCTCTATTCTAAAAAGGGTATTGTAGAGCAGGAGTATTATCAGTTGGACAACACTGTCATTCTGGTGTACAGAATATTCAATAACGGAATTAAAAACGAAATACTGAATAATTAATTCATATAAACTCAATTTCAAAGATCAGCAGCCGATAATATTAATAAGCTTATTACATTTGAGGTGTATTGTGAAAAAAAAATACGTTATGTCATTCTTTGCTCTTATTTTACTGATATTTCCGATTCAGAGCTGTTCAACAAAAGCTTCAAAAAAACCAGAAAGCAGCAATTCAAATCAGAACGGATATAACGAATCTTTCCGTAAAATCGGATGGGTAGGAGAAAATAAGTATAGGTCTGTTATATTTATTATAACAGAGGATGAATGCAGAAACAGCTCTGACCCTGAATTAAGTGAAAAAATACAATTTGAGTCTTACAAAAATCTGCAGAAAGAGCTTAATCCCGCTTTTAATAGAAATGCTTCAATTCAGATTAAAAATTTGGTAGAAAACTCCGGTAAACTTGTCAAAACAAATAAGGAATGCAGCGAAAGCAATATTTTTTTCTACGACATCGAAAAGAGAGATCTGAAATCTGATTTTGAAAAAATTAAAAATTTAAAATAATATGGTAATCCGCTTATGAAATTAATTAAAATCACCCTATTACTCCTGATCATTATATCCATTAACGCTGATCTTTTTTCAGATACAATTATCAAGAATAAGCAGACCCCTGCTATTGATAAAATCATTGAACTTCAGGATAATAAAAATACATTCAACGATACAGCTGAAATAATTAACTACATAGATGAAGTTTACGGTAATCTTTACGAATCACTGGAAAACGGCGGTAAAATTACAATATACTTCGGACCAGCACACGGCAAGGATGAAACCGGACGATGGAGAGGAATTACCACAAACCGTGTAGGAGTTACGGGACTCCCTGAAGAATACTACTCCATGCTCTACTCGAGAAAACTGTATGACCTTTTAAAGCAGAATCCGTTTATTGATATTGCTGCAAAAGACGAATACCGCGAAGTTCTGGAAGGGAGATCCGACACATATCATTATATGAAATTCGAGGATGTAATGCGTAACGCGAAGAGTGCCGGTGCTTTTATGGTTATCGAATCGCACATGAACAATGTTTCGATATTCAGTAAAGCTGATGGTCTTATTAATATGCCCGGCATTCATATGGCAAGAGACAGCAGCGGTAGAAAACTGCTTATCAACATCACAGGTTCATACTCGGGATTTCTGACACTTTATAACAAGTATGATGCCGGCGGATTTTCGAGACAATATGCTGTGAACATACGCGATGCTCTTGTAGCAAAAGGCTATAAGGCAAACAACTGGGACTACGGCGCTGTTGCCGACGACAGGTTCACATACTATCTGAACTTTCCGGTTTCAATCATTTACGAGAGCGGTTTTATTTCACATCCTATTGAGGAGAAGAAACTCCTTGAAGAGGATTACATGGACGGCATGGTTAAAACACAGTATGAAATGCTGATTAAAACATTCAATGACATTTATGGAATTGATATTTCCAGAAAAGAATTTAAAGGGAAAAAGAAAGATTTTAAATCAGGTGTTGAGATGTTAAAACTGGCAAGACTTGCCATTTATTTCATTCAGCAGGGGGATACAAAAAGCGCCAACCTGGCGGTTAAAACCATGAAAACTCTATATTACAATCCCCATACTAAAGATTCAATAGATTACTATAAATCAATAATGAGTACAATTAACTATGCTGAGAGTTATTATAATAAAGGGATTAATTACCGGAATAAAAAGAAATATAATAAAGCCCGTGTTAGTTTCGTTAATGCAAAAGGGTCGTTAAGCCGGAATGCGATGTATTCTGCTTACAGGGACAAATACAGCGCAGCAATATATGGGAATAAGAAAAGCCGTAATACTGCTAAAGAGAGCACACCGGGGACCAGATGGGAGAGGAATCGTATAGAAACTACAATACCTGCTAAACCATCATCAATTACTAAACCCTTCATATTGGCGTTGAGTAATGGTGAAAGCCTTGAAAATGCCATCCTGGAATCGCTCGATCCGGATACTGATAATCTGAAAACATTAGTTTCATCTATATCCAACTACAAAAAAGTAACCTGGGTAAAATCAAGACAATATTTAGCCAAAAAGAAACGATATAAAACAGTCTGGACCAAAAAATATGAGGATTTTGAATTTAAACCGGGAATTTTTGTTGTACACATGGACAGGAATATGAAAATTGTCAAAGCTGAGCGTGTGTCTAAAGTTTATCTCGATCAAAACAAATATCAGAATCATCAGTATTTAAAAAATTCATATTTTACAGAAATTGAACAGAAACGGGAATTATAACAATCCGGGCCAATGGTCCGGAAAACCATTTAATTTTTTTGGAGATTACCTCTTCGACCGGTACTCCTGCAGGGTTTTTAAACTTCCGATTAATGCAGGACTATCCTGTCCGAACCGCGACGGAACAACAGGATCAAAGGGATGCATTTTCTGTTCAGATGAAGGATCTGCATCCCCATCTACATCGGGAATAAAAACTATTCAGCTTCAGATGGAAAATGCTATTAACACCTTCAGCCGGACTGATGAGCATACAAAATATATTGCTTATTTTCAGGCCTTTTCCAATACCTATGCGCCAGTACATATCCTTGAAAAATTATATGATGAGGCGCTCTCCTCCACTGAAGTAACGGGTCTTATGATAGGCACAAGACCCGACTGCATCAGCCGCGAAATTCTTAAGCTTATCCAGAAGTATAAAAAAGAAAATTTTGAATTATGGATAGAACTTGGTATTCAAAGTATGAAGAATGAAAGCCTCGATTTTCTGAACCGGGGTCATTCAGCTGAAAAAAGCATTGAATCCATAAATCTGATATCGGAATATGATATACCGGTATGTGTTCATGTAATACTGGGTATTCCAGGTGAAACATGGGATGATATGATGCGTACAGCGGATATAATTTCATCGCTGCCTGTTCATGGAATTAAAATACATCATATGCATATTATTAAAGATACTGAACTGGAAAATATATACAACATTAAACATTTTAATCTCATGACTCTTAAACAATACGTATCTGCTTTATGCGATTTTATCGAACGGCTCAGACCGGACATAACCATACATAGACTTATGGGTGACAGACATGAAGATACACTGCTCTATCCGAAATGGAGTACACACAAAGGAACGGTTCAGCAGGCAATCGAAAATGAGTTTAAAAACAGAGGCACATTTCAGGGTTTTCTATACAACGGAGAGTTTTAAATGAAAATAGCAGTAGCAATGAGCGGCGGCATCGATTCATCGGTAACTGCAGTTATGCTGAAGGAGCAGGGTCATGAAGTTACCGGAATAACTGCAAGATTTCTGCCATCGTCTGATATTAATGACGAAGTTTACAGCAGAGCAGTTACCGACGCAAAAAGAATCGCAGAATTATATAATTTTCCTCACTATGAATTCAGTTTTTCGGAACAGTTCCAGACTCATGTTATTGACTACTTCTGCAGGGAGTATCTTTCCGGCAAAACACCTAATCCATGTGTTGTATGCAACAGGCATATTAAATTTCAAGAACTGATAAAAGCATCTGATGAGCTTGGATGCCATATGATTGCAACCGGTCACTACGCAGTAAAAAAAGAGGCTGATGGCAGATACTTTTTATCCATGTCTCCCGATCACTCAAAAGATCAGTCTTATTTCCTGTTTATGCTTACACAGGAGCAGCTTTCTAAATCACTCTTCCCCCTGGGGACTTTGACAAAAAATGATATAAGAATTTATGCTGCAGAGAAGAATCTTCCGATCAAGGATAAAGCCGACAGTCAGGAGATATGTTTTATTCCGGATAATCAGTACATACCGTTTTTAGAAACTCATACAAGTACTAAACCTCAGCCTGGAAATATTGTTGATTCATCAGGAAAAGTACTGGGAAAACATAACGGAATTTACAGATATACTATCGGTCAGCGCAGAGGGATGGGGATAGCAGCACCTGTACCGCTCTATGTAACTTCAATCGATTCAGAAAACAATATTATAACTGCCGGACCAAAAGATGAATTGCTGATCAGATCTTTTACAACCAGAGACTGTTACCATATGAAATACGAAATAAAAGAAGATGTTAAAGTTATGATCAAAGCCAGATCTACCCAGAGCCCCGTTGAAGGAATAGTCACCAGGATTGACGACCACTTCAATGTAGTTTTCACCGAACCTCAGATAGGTATTTCTCCAGGACAGAGTGCTGTATTTTATGATACAGATAATGATCTCATCGGCGGCGGAATTATAGACAGAGCTTGTAACTGATTTTACATGATAGTGCTGTGACCGTTTGCTTGTTCATTAAAAAATAATTTATAGAGCCGCAAACTATTCACACTCACCCCCAA
>PGXT01000257.1 GCA_002839285.1 Spirochaetae bacterium HGW-Spirochaetae-5
TTCCGGATTTTTAAATGTTTTGCTGATTTCCTGCTGCAGTCTGTAGACTTCAAGCCCTACGTATGTATCAAGATCTTTACTATCCAGTGCTTTATATGTTGACAGTAATTAAAGCAACTTTTGATTTTTCGATTCACCATGATTAGAAACCACGAAACAGGCTTTCGCCTGTTTCTTCTGTAAATATTCAATAATCCTTCCAGTTATTAAATATCATTTTTTTACAACAGCGCATGCATCTCCAAGATCACCACCACCAACAACACATATTTCCCCATCTTTCAAATAAAATGTTCTCATCATCATCATTAATTCCAACTCTTCGTTATCGTATTTAATCGTTAATACCCGTCCTCTACTATCGATATAAAGTTTTCCTTTTTGATCTATTTCTCCTTCATCAATAGCTTTGTAAATAGCTATACCGTCTTTATAAAATTCATATTCAAACGGAGCATCACCATCGGTAAAGTTTAAAACATAATTATTTGGTAATAATTTTAATAGTTTAAAATCCTCTTTTTTAGCCAGATAATAATCAAATACCCAACCGCATGTTTTATCAGAATATCCAGGATCTACATACGCCCATCTTCCTTTAACTCCGTTAACAGTTTCCTCTCTTTCAGTTCTTTTTAACACCCTTACTGTGTCACCAATTCTGAGTTGTCTTTTTTCATTGATACGCACCGCAGACATCAGAGGTTTAGATTTAAGATCCGGTTCCACTCGAATATTCAGATAATCAGTTGTACAAATATTAATTTCATTATTGTCCCGACCTGAAATATCACTAATAAAAAAAATGCCAAATAAAAATACTGTTATTATTGTTTTAAATCTCATAGTTCATTTCCTCCATAATTCACGTAATCTAATATGCATATGATTATTATGTTGTTTCATACGCTTAAATTCTGGTAATTTTTTATTTTCTGTGATCCATTCGTTTGGATATGGATCTGTACGTCCTGCCGATCCCCTTAACAACTGCCATGGATTATAAACATCCATTACTTCTGATCTGTTAATCAGCCATGCAAAAACGATTGCTGCTGAATTTGATTGACCAATTTTAGTTGTTCTATTATCAAAAAAGACACTCTCCATTTTCGGATCATTAAAAGTCATTTGAGTAATATCAATACTCAATCCTTTATTATGACCTGCTGGCGCTTTCGGATCATTATAATATGTTGCGGATACTGTTATACTTTTTACACCCAAGTCACGCACCATATCATTAATCATATAAATCATTCCAGCGTCAAGACATCCTGCGTATTGTGCCATTGTCATTCCATTATCCGCAGCCGTTGTTTCAGCTCCTTTCGTAAATTCTATCTTTGCACCTCCTATCTCCATCTCCCAGATACCGTTTGCATTCTTTTTAATACCCTTAGAAGCATCCTGATATTCTTTCATAGCCTGTTCTCTTAATTCAGGATTATCAGCTGTTTTTATACCCTTACTCGTATTCTTCATTTTTTCCTGTAATTCGCGAAATGCTTTTTCTTTTTCTATATTAGCTATTTTTAAGAGATCTTCATCAGAATAGACTATACCATCTTGTTGTGATATTTCTTCCTTATCACCTCCAAATAATCCACCAATCATATCAATCAGCCAGCTTCCGGCGTTCTTTAATCCCCCAAGCACCACGCTCCCGGCAGCTCCAAGCAGGCTGGTTACACTCCAGCTTTTGAGCGAATTCATCACATCGCTTCCTATCTTCCCTGCATAAGCAGACAGTAAACCGGTTATTCCTCCATTATTATAAATCTCATTTATGC
>PGXT01000258.1 GCA_002839285.1 Spirochaetae bacterium HGW-Spirochaetae-5
GCCCCGGGAAAATTAACACTGCCGTCATTGGCAATCGTCATCCTGCGGGAGCCTGGTCCCGAAACCGCTGTTGCAAGGTCGTTGATGACAAATTCCCCGGTGTTTGATGCAGAGGCATTGGTCCCCACTACAAAGGTCTTCATGGGATTACCGCTTACATCCGTGCGCACCAGCATGAAGGCGGCGGTATTTGCCGTCCGGTCCATCCGGAAAACGGCATTTTCACCAGCTACATGCAACTGCCTGACCGGAGCAGAAGTGCCGATGCCGACGTTCACGCTAGCGGCTGCACTGTTCACATATTTGATGCTTCCCAGCACCAGGCTGTTTGACTGAGAAACATAAGCTTTGTTGCCAATAGCAGTAGCGTTGGTGACGGAGTCTGATAGCCCGTCAATATCGGCGTTAAATCCGATTAAGGTGTTATAATTTTCAACCGTGTTTGTGGAGCCTGCCGATGGCCCGATAAAAATATTATATGAGCCGGTGGTGTTGTTACTGCCGGCATAATTTCCAAGGAATGTATTATAACTACCGGTGGTGTTATCGAAGCCGCTAAAAACTCCAATGAGGGTGTTTCGTTCGCCGGTAGTGTTGGAAGTTCCAGAATAATAACCCATGAAAGTGTTCGCATCAACGGTTGTATTGGAACCGGCAGAAAATCCCAGGAATGTATTGGCGCTACCTGTTATGTTAGCCTTGCCGGCATCTCTTCCGATAAAGGTGTTTACGGCACCTGACCCGGGCCAGTTGCAGACAGTGCTAATCCCGGCATCCTGGCCATAGAAAGTGTTACAATAATTCTCCGTCCCTCCCGAGGCACTTCCTGCAAAAGACGACAGCATCAAAACCAGTGATAATATTATAACTGTTTTCCTCATAACTTCCATCATCCCCTATTCATAATTATTGCTAAAAATTAGTACGGCATCAGCATGACAAGTTCATCAGCAGCCTGTCAGGAACGACAATCTCTAACTTTTGCGGGCTGGAACCTAGCATATAAAAAATCTTTTGAATATTAAGAATTACCAAAAGGAATGTTTACTAAAATTATCAAATAATTAGTAAAATTCATATTCCCCCGTGAATGAGTATCTCCATTTCAAATCAATCCGGAAAATCTGCTTTCTTTCCATGGGGAGACTTTCTGCCAAACAAGTTAATAAACCGAAAATAGTGATGCCAAAACAGCCAGAGCAAGTAAATTGCAGAAAAAATGAGGACCGGAAATTCAACAACGTGATAGCGCGGAATATTATGAGTCAGAAAGATATGAAAAAGTTGAGAGCAGACACACAAAAGAGCAAAAGGCCAATAAGATGTGAATAGAAGTCCAAAGACAGATAAAGAAATCATCACGCTTAGCAGCGGAAAATCACTGAACGCAAATCCGCGCCAGGCAAACAAAGGAAGTGTCTTCACGTAGTTTTTAAAAAATTTAAAATCAAAACGGGCGATGTCTGCAAAAGTTGCCTTGTTTTCCTCCATCTGCACCCCGGCATAATACCCCCTGTAGAAGTACTGTATTTTCGATGCCCAGTCAGGGGAAAAAGCATCCTCCGGAAAGGGAGCGCAGTGAACACTTTTTGAACTCATGTCAAAGCAGATTTCACGATTCAGTTTCTGGCATTTTCCACCTTGAGAAAAATCTGGGTTTGTAATGCCTAAAAATGGTTCCATATAGGATTGTATTGCAGGGTGGGAAAAAGCATAGGCCATACACAAATGCTCACGGGCGGTCGGCTCAGCAGTCAAAACAACCCTTACCGAAGCAACAATT
>PGXT01000259.1 GCA_002839285.1 Spirochaetae bacterium HGW-Spirochaetae-5
GGTGAGAGTACTTATGCCTCTGCAGCTTGTTTTATACGCTGCGCCTGCAGTATTTTCACTTTCAGGCGATCTTGGAAAAATGTTTGATCCCGGTTACGGAGGAACTGTAAAAATAGGGCTTAGAAATTTTATGTTTCAGAATTTTGAAACAGGATTGAGCTTCAGTTATTTTACTCTTCCCGGTAAAGAGGAGATGAATACTGACACTTTGAATTTTATGGCGGTGGCTGCTTATGCGGGGTATCATCTTTGGATGGGGGACTGGATTTCTTTTTTCTCTTTTGCGAAGCTGGGCGAGTCTTATTCAAAGGTTAAATATACCAGTCTTGATATTGAGAAAGAAAAAACAATCATTGATCCCGTTGCTGCCGGCGGTCTTGCTGTAACCGTAAACAGTGATAAGTTTACTTTTTCAATCGGCGGAGATTACGGGATTATATACGAAAGCGCTGGGGTAAAGCCTTTTTACGAAGGTTTTGTCAGCTGCGGGATGATGTTTGAGATGTGACTTAACCCCGGCCTGCTTCGGCAGGCTCAGTACATAGCCTCTCCACATGGAGAGGGGAGTTTGTGATAAAGAAGGAGTAGCGTGTAATGAAAATTAAGAAGATGCTTATATTTATTATAATGGCGATTGTCTTCGCTGGCTGTGAATCGGGTTTTGAAGATATGATGGATGATGTTGAAACTGTCGAAAATTCAGTATCATACAACGATAATGGTGCAACTGGAGGAAGCATACCAGTAGATAACACAATATATAAAACCGGAGATACTGTAACTGTACTTTTAAATTCCGGCAGTCTTAAAAAAATTCCAACAGCAGGTACGGGCGAAGCTTTCAAATTCGGCGGCTGGAATACAAAAGCTGACGGCAGCGGAATTTCTTATATAGCAGGTAGCGGGACATTTGTATTTGATACGGCAATTATACTTTATGCAAAATGGGTGAAGTTTGAATTACGCGACAGAGGTCCTGCAAACGGATGGATATTTCACGATAAAGGGAGTTATTCAGGTGGATGGAGATATCTTGAGGCAGCACCGGAAGACATTAGTGGCACGTATGCATGGAAAACCTCAGCAACTGATACTCCGGGTACCTCAACAGCAATTGGTACCGGTTATGCAAATACATATACGTATATGACAGGCCCGGAACATCCCGCGGCAGAAGTTGTAAGAAATGCGGCTTATGGAGGTTACACCGGCTGGTTTCTGCCCAGTAAAGATGAACTGAATGAAATGTGCTGGGTGCTGAACAGTATGAAATGGAATTACCCAGCTAATTTATCGGAAAACAATCCTGCTTATGGAGATAATAGGGTTGGAGATTTTGCAGGCAATTACTGGAGTTCATATCGTACTCACTTTGCTGAGCCTCAAGCTTACTATCAGTCTTTTGGCAACGGTTACCAGACTGTAGCGACCCAACACGGGTTATATTTTAATGTCCGCGCGGTCCGGGCTTTTTAGCAATCAGGATGAATTGAATTTAAGACTTCAGGATTTAGAGAAAGTAATCTTTCTCTAAATCCTGTAAATATTGATTTCTGAATAAAATATTCAAGTGCATATCGTCTGAACCATGATTCACCCGATTAAAGGATTTTCATGATTTACTGCCCAGTCTCCACTGGCCATCATGTTAATCCCATAATCCCACAAATCACCGTTCAGACAAGGGTCAATGCGGATAAACACCCGAAAATCTGTAATATATATTCTCCGGATCCCAAAAAAAATATCTCCTTGACCGCGAAGATAATCAAT
>PGXT01000075.1 GCA_002839285.1 Spirochaetae bacterium HGW-Spirochaetae-5
GATGTTAAAAAGGGGCTGTATCTCTGGGGGAATCCCGGAACGGGGAAAACTCTCCTCTCGGTAATAATTCTTACAGAGCTTATAAAACACCATGCGATTAACGGAAAATTCATAAAAATTTCCCGGGACTTTTTCAATACACTGAAGTCAACCTTTGTCGAGGGCTCCGAAAGATACGGCGAGTCGAGCAAAATTGAGAAGGATCTCGCTAATGTTGATGTTCTCATTATTGATGATTTCGGAGTGCAGCGCGATTCACCCTGGGAGCAGGAGACGCTGTATAATCTGATTGATGCAAGATATGAAAATGAAAAGTTTACTATAATAACTTCAAATAACAATCCGGAACAGTCGCTGAAAGAGCTCTCCGGCGGAAGGATTCTCTCAAGGCTCAGAGAGATGTGCCGTGTTCTTGAACTCAGCGGGAAGGATTACAGAGAGAAGAAGTAATGGCTGTAGTCTATATCGGACTCGGAAGCAACATGGGTGATAGAGCGGAATATCTCCGGAACGCGGCGGAACTGATTCTTTCAAAATGCGGCGCTTCTCTCATGGCAGAGAGCTCGATTAAAGAGACTAAAGCTGTAGATTTTAAAGATCAGCCCGATTTTTTAAATCAGATAATAAAAATTAAAACTGATCTCGAACCGGTGGTGCTTCTTAATCATCTGAAAGAGATAGAGATTGAGATGGGTCGGATTTACCGGTTTTCAAAGGGACCGCGTGAGATAGATATTGATATTCTTCTATATAATGATTTAGTTATGAATGAGAATACATTAAAAATACCTCACCCTGAAATATTAAGAAGAGATTTTATCTTAGAACATCTTGCAGAACTCGATCCGGAATTGACTGATCCGGTTTCGAAGAAAAAATATTCGGAGGTTTTATACCATGCCGGCATTTAAAAACATCAACGACTTTGCTAAATCTAAAAAAGATAAACTCCCCATTTCAATGGTGACATGCTACGACTACGGTTTTGCCAGGCTTGTGGAGCAGACCGACATCGATGTAATCCTTGTGGGTGACTCGCTGGGGAATGTGGTTGCCGGATACGACAGCACAATTCCGGTAACAGTTGACCAGATGATATATCACACAGGGATAGTCCGGAGAGGGGCGCCGTCCAAATTTCTTGTATGTGATCTCCCCTTTATGAGCTATCATGTTTCTGTTGAGAATTCTCTCCGCAACGCTGGAAGAATAATGAAAGAGAGCGGATGTCATGCCGTAAAGCTTGAGGGGGGAGAGGATTTCGTCCCCGTAGTCAGCGCGCTTGTGAAAGCTTCAATCCCGGTAATGGGTCACCTGGGGCTTACCCCTCAGTCGGTGCATAAACTGGGCGGTTACTCCGTTCAGGGGCGTGATGAGGATAAGCGTAAAGTGATGATCCGTGACGCAAAGATGCTCGAAGAGGCCGGTGCGTTTTCTCTTGTACTTGAAATGGTCCCGGAGGATCTTGCGAAGGAGATTACAGAATCCATATCTATCCCCACAATCGGTATAGGTGGAGGGCGTTACTGCGACGGACAGGTTCTGGTAATAAATGATCTGCTTGGTATGAATGAGTCCTTTACTCCGAAGTTTCTGAAAAAGTTTGCCGATCTTTCGTCAATTGTAAGAGGGGCATTGAATGATTATAACAGTGAAGTAAAATCGGGAACATTTCCTGCTGAAAATAATGTATTTAAAAGTGAAAAGAAAGACGAACCGGGTAAAGTCTACTCAAAATAAATCAATATATCTCCCCGCCGCCTTAGGCGGGGAGATATGAAGTCTTTTACCTTTAGTGAGTTTAAAGAATATTTACTGATTTTTATATGACTTTGCCTGCAGTTTAGTTATATTTCTAGCATTCACATTAGAATATGGAGGCGCATATGAGCACAAAGATATCAATCAACGGTTTCGGCCGTATCGGGAGAAATATTGTTAAGGCAATTTTCATGTACCCCGAAAAATACAGTTCCCTTGAAATAGTGAGCATAAATGATTTAACCGATCCGAAAACTCTGGCACATCTTTTCAAATACGATTCAATATTCGGGATATTTCAGGGTGATGTTTCCCATGATGATAAATCAATTACAGTTAACGGAAAAAAAATTCTTGTTCATTCCGAAAAGGATCCTGCCGCTCTTCCATGGAAAGCTGAAGGGATCAACGTTGTTATTGAGTCCACCGGTAAATATACCGATGCGGATAAAGCGTCAGCACACATTACAGCTGGTGCTGAGCGTGTAATAATTACAGCTCCGGCAAAGAAAGAGGATATTACCATAGTAATGGGTGTCAATGAAGGGATGTTTGATAAGTCTAAACATAAAATAATATCCAATGCTTCATGTACAACAAACTGTCTGGCGCCTGTTGCCAAGGTTATAAATGACACGTTCGGAATTGAGAAGGGTCTTATGACCACAATCCACTCATACACAAATGACCAGAAAGTCCTTGATGCGCCTCACTCTGACCTTCGACGCGCCAGAGCAGCCGCGCTCTCCATGATACCTACGACAACGGGAGCCGCAAAAGCCGTAGCTCTTGTAATTCCTGAGCTTAAAGGGAAACTCGACGGAGGGGCGATCCGTGTCCCCACACCCGATGTATCTATTGTTGACCTTACATGTGTTGTAAAAAAAGATGTAACTATTGAAGAGATAAACGCATCGGTAAAAGAGGCTTCACTGGGCGCGATGAAAGGGATAATTCAGTATTGCGATGAACCGCTTGTTTCTGCTGACTTTGTCGGCAACAGCTACTCTTCGATTTTCGATGCCGAACTTACAAAAGTAAGCGGCGGAAATCTTGTGAAGATTCTCAGCTGGTATGACAACGAGTGGGGCTATTCAGTAAGATGCGTTGACCTTGCGGTTTTTATTTCGAAGTAGAAGTAATCAGTTATACTTAATTGATAGTTGGCAGAGGTTCAAAACTAAATCCCCCGGCTTGCAGCCACCCCCTTTATTAAAGAGGGTTTTGTCTTAATTTGTTTTTACACCCCCTTTAATAAAGGGGGGGCAGGGGGGATTTTTATTTCTAAGTTTGTACCGATAATAATTAAACAGTCATAATTTTTAAAAAATAATCAGGAGTTTGTATTTATATGAAAAGAAGAAAAATTTTCGCCGGTAACTGGAAGATGTTTAAGACATACAGTGAGGCGGTTGAACTTGTTAATGGACTTAACGCAGGATTAAAAAAAACTGAAGGTAGAGAGTATGTTGTATTCCCTCCGTCTCCATATCTTCGTGAAATTTCTTCTCTATGCGCGTCATCTCCTTTTGAGACAGGTGCACAGAACATGTATTTTGAAAACCAGGGGGCGTTTACCGGAGAGATTTCACCTGTAATGGTTAAGGACTGCGGGGCTTCTTTGATACTTATAGGGCATTCCGAAAGACGCCATGTTTTTCATGAAACAGACGAAGAGGTAAATAAAAAGGTGAAGGCCGCCATCACACATGGAATCCAGCCTATGCTCTGTGTAGGGGAACTTCTTGAAGAGAGAGAGAAGGGTGAAACCGTCTCTGTACTGAACAGGCAGATACGAGGAGCATACGCCGGAGTGGAAAAATCGGATGCCGCGAAAATCTCAATAGCATACGAACCTGTATGGGCAATTGGAACAGGGAAAGTCGCCACACCGGAGATGGCCGAAGAGGCCCATATGTCCATAAGAGCTATCATGAAAGAGCTGTATGGCGATGACATAGCTGCAGCTGTGCCGATTCTATACGGCGGATCTGTAAAACCTGATAATATCGCCGGACTTGTGAAGATGGAGAATATTGACGGAGTCCTTGTGGGCGGAGCAAGTCTTGAGGTTAAGTCATTCCTTGATATTATTAATGTTTAAAACCGGTAATAACGCTTTATCAGTTATTATAGCGTTTAAAAAATAAAGCATATATCCCGATTCCCAAAGGCTTCGGGATGTAAAAGCTTGTTTAAATTTGAGATGTGGAGGTTGTTTAAAAACTGTTTTTATTGTTTTTAAAGAGATTAAATGGTATTCAGACCTTAAAATATCCCCGTTATAGGCAGTATTTCTATAAAAATGGTGTTTTTATAATGCTATTATTTTTAACGCAAAGTATTTCTTGACATTAGAATTACAGGTCATTAATCTGTCTTCTGATTGTTTTCGGATATATAAATTTGAAACTATTCATTTTCAGGTTTTTTTTAACAGCTTTTTGATCTATGCTCTCCCGTCGCCTGCTGCGGTGGGGATATCTGGTAACTGTTCAAAAACCAGTTGAAATATTTTATCTGAGTCTCGCCTTCGGCGCGGCGGAGATAAAATACCGCATGTTTTTGAGTTGTTGCAATATTTATCTGTTGCTTAAACATTAATTGTAAAAATAATTAATTTATATAAAGAGGGAAAAATGGGAGTACTTACTTCGGTTTTAACTGTAATATTCGCGATTCTATGTGTATTACTTGTAATTATAATACTTCTGCAGGCTGATAAAGGTGCAGGTATGGGTATTCTTGGAGGAGCCGGTCAGTCAACGTTCGGTTCATCTACAGCTGATATTATCACTAAAATAACAACATTTCTGGTAGCGGTTTTTATGATCGGTTCGCTCGGTTTATCTATTCTCGGATCAAAAAAGACATCGTCATTGAAGGATAAGATTTTCAGTGCAGAAGATAAGCCCTCGGGTATGATAGAAAACGCCCCGGTACCTGTTGAAACTGATAAAAAAAGCGAAAAATAGTCCGGTACTCTCAAAAAGAATCATCCTGCCGGTTGATTACTAAAAAATACCAATAGTGAAGGAAAAAGAAATGTCACAAAAAGATTATATTTTTACATCGGAATCTGTCTCTGAAGGGCATCCTGATAAAATATCTGACCAGATTTCCGATGCGATTCTTGACGCGCATCTTGCAGGTGACGGAAATTCAAGAGTTGCATGCGAAACTCTTGTTACAACTAATAGAATAATTATTGCAGGTGAGATTACTTCATCTGTCAGTGTTGATTATGAGAAGATTGCACGGAAAGTAGTTGAAGAGATAGGATATAATGATCCTGAAATAGGATTTGATTATAAGAATTGTGAAGTACAGCTTTATGTTCACGCCCAGTCCCCTGATATTTCACAGGGCGTTACTGAAGGTGAAGGGCTCTATAAGGAGCAGGGAGCGGGAGATCAGGGGATGATGTTCGGTTTTTCTGTGGCTGAAACAGATGAGCTTATGCCGATGCCGATACTTGCCGCCCACAAACTTGTGAAGAAACTTGCAGAAGTCAGAAAGAGCGGTGAAGTCAATTTTTTCAGACCCGATTCAAAATCGCAGGTAACTGTTAAATATGAAAACGGCAAGCCGAAAAAAATTGATACAATTGTAATATCTACACAGCATACACCTGATGCAAGCAATGAAGAGATAAGAGAAGCAGTAATTGAAACTGTAATTAAAAGAGTTATACCTGCCGAGATGATCGATGGTGATACTAAATTTTATATAAATCCTACAGGACGTTTTGTTGTGGGAGGGCCTCACGGCGATACCGGTTTAACCGGCCGGAAGATTATTGTAGATACATACGGCGGAATGGGGAGACATGGCGGAGGAGCATTCTCCGGAAAGGACTCTTCTAAGGTCGACAGATCTGCGGCATACATGGGACGTTACATTGCAAAGAATATAGTTGCATCGGGTCTTGCCTATAAGTGTGAAGTGCAGCTTGCGTACGCTATAGGTGTTGCCGATCCTGTTTCTGTAATGGTAGATACTTTCGGAACAGGTCACATCCCTGAAGCGGAAATAGTTGCAAGAGTAAGGGAATTTTTCGATATGAAACCGACCGGAATTATAAAAGCTCTCGATCTTAAGAGACCTCAATTCCGCGCAACAGCGGCATACGGGCATTTCGGCCGTGAAGATGAAGGTTTCAAATGGGAACTTACCGACAAATATGAAGTATTAAAGTAAGCTGAATTTCAGACCGGATTGTTTTTAGAATATGAATAGTTCATTAAAAATAAACGGAGCTCCCCGGAGAGGCTCCGTTTATTTCTTTATAAAGATGAGATGCGTATCTCTTATGGTATTGATTACGCTCATAGGATTATGCAGCTTTCCTGTGCAGGCTCAGGTTTATAGTGATTCTGACGGTAATAAAACTGAAGCTTCTGTTTCATCAGTGTCATCAAACACAAATTTTGATGGAAGGATGCTTGCCGGCGCTAATGGCGATTCGATGTTCTCTCTCTCTATGACTCAGGGGCTCCGGAATTTTGCCTATCAGCTGAATTCAAATGTTTCCAATAATAACGATTTCGAAGAGTATGATAACTCAAGTTTCTGGACAAGCGAGACCGGTTTTACCGGAGAACTTACCCTGTTCGATTACTGGAAGGTTATACCTGAATTCGAAATAGCAAACAGCTCTTACGGTATGTTTAATAATCAGGAGTATAGCCGGGAGAATAAAGACAAGATCAGATTAAGACTTAAGAATGAGTATAAACCTGTTCCTGCAAGATGGGACTTTGATCTGAATTACGCGCGGTATGATCATGGATTAAAGCAGTTTGACACTTCTGTTGAAGAGGAGGACACTTTTCATTCCTTCAAAGGTGTCATAGGGATGGAGTATATCTGGTCAGCGTCAAACAGGATGGGGATCCGTTCTGAAAACGGATTAAACCGTTATCCTGAAGAGCACGAGGATGATTCCTATTCATATAATGAAATATACATGAGCTTTAAAATCACAGAGTATACCATGCTTACTCTTACGCCGATGTTAAGCTGGAACGCCGATGGTACGGATTATTTTTATTTTAAAGGGAATATATCATCAATAAATCTGAAGTATATATCTCTTGAGCTTCTTCATGAGTATAAACTATCATCATATAAACCGGAAGAGGTCATCTATTCGCAGAAATATATGTCTAATCTTTATGACCTCCCCCCTGCTGTAATAAATCATACCGAATTTAAGAGTGAATTAGAGGCCGAAACCGGAACCGGGTCGGATGTACTCCTGGGTGTTAAACGGGCCGGACTCCGTCTGCTCGGTATATTCGAGAATAACAGTAATTATTATAACTACTATCCTCTGGACCAGAATGCCGATCAGACAATTCTCAGCGCATCGGCTGTTCCTGTAAATTATATTAATGGCAGAGCTGAATTTGTAACCACAGTGGTTTTATTGACTCAGGTAATTGATATGAAATTTGTATATGATTATTACAGGTATCTCCCGGAAAAACCCTATGAAAATATAAAGATTACCTATAGACCCGAGAGCGTTTTTTCCTGTAATTTAGCATACGAGGGGACCTGGCTTGAGATAAACTGGGTGAATTCCTTCAGAGATGAAGTATATGTTGATCCCGCCGATGACAGAACCATCGGTAAATCAATTCTTGGAACTCTGGATATTCATATAAAACTTTATGATACATTTTATCTTCATTCCAGGGTTATAAACCTCTATAATGATAAATACAGTTATAGAGAGGGGTATCCTGAGCCGGGGGTTCAATTCTTTTCAGGTCTGAGAATTATAATTTAGAGCCCCGGGTCTTTTAATAGCCGGGGAAAAGCCTGCCCCTGATGGCAGGCTTACTTCAATTTATGTATGATCATTTTTCTTGACATCCCGGTATTCAGTATGTAAAGGGATTGTCTGATGCAATTGCTGAAAAAAAACAGCATCTGTTCAAAAACTGCAGGTATGCAGGTCATAGCCGGTTTTTAACGGCTGCAGAAAATACACATAAAAATCAACCGGGAATAGTACTAATACAATGACTATAAAAGCAAAATCTCTTTATCTTATCACGGCCCTGCTGGTTTCCATTATATCTGTAAGTGCGGTTTTTAATGTTCTGTCATCCTCCCCTTCTAAATATGAGGGTAAAATTGTCCGTAAAATAATATTCGAAGGGCTCAAGAATGTTGATGAAGAGGATGTTGAGGAGATAATGGTCACCACTGTCGGGTACCCTCTTAAAGCTGTTGAGGTAAGGGAGGATATCAAAAATATCTTTGCATTGGGGCAGTTTGAAAATGTAAATGTGGAAATAGACGATTTTTCTGATGGTGTGAAACTTAAGGTGATCTTAGAGGAGAGGCCCGTCGTTGAAAAAATTGAATATAAAGGGAATGATGAAATAGTAGAAACCGACCTGACTGAAGCGATGAGGCTGAAGGAGGGGGATGTTTACAGAAAAGATCTTCTTGAAAACAGCATCAAATCGATTAAGGACAAATATGACAAGGAAGGTTATTATAACGCCTATATTACCTATAAAGTAAAAGATGGCGATAGCGATAATTCTGTTTTAATTCAGATTGTTATTGATGAAGGTGAAGAGGTAAAAGTTGAAAAATTTGTTATTCTCGGAGCCAATAAAATATATGTTAAGGATCTTCTGGATCTGGTAGAGACAAAAGAGGATTCTCTTTTTCAGGATGGTGCGTTTAAGCGGGAGGTCTATGAAGAGGACAAGAAAAAAATAATCGGCTACTATCAGCAGGAGGGGTATCTCGACGCTCAGATTGTTGATGAAAGGATCGAGTATGAGTGGACCAATCCTCTCGAGCCGGGCGAGCGATGTGTTTATATTCAGATTAAGCTGATTGAGGGGGACAGGTATTATTTCGACGGACCTTATGATCTTAACTTTGTTGAGGGGAAGAGCACTGTGCTTTCCGATAAGGAGGTTGAAAACCTTAAGCGTTCTTTTCAGCTGCAGAAGCAGGGGGAGCTATTTGACAATACTAAATTTCTTAACGACAGGCAGTCTATAAGCTTTCTTCTTGCGTCAAGGGGTTATATTTTTGCCAGGGTTATACCGAATAAAACTATAACAGAACGTGAAGTTGAGGAAGACGGTGTCAAAGAGAAAAGAAAACATGTGAAAATAGATTTTACTATCGATGAAGGTAAAAAGGCTTTTATAGAACAGATAATAATAAAGGGAAATAAAAAAACCAAGGATAAAGTAATCCGTCGCGAACTTGCAGTAGTAGAGGGGGCGCTTTTCAATTCAGAGCTGATGCAGATTTCGCGAGAAAAAGTATATAATCTCGGATATTTCAAGCAGGTCGATTTTGACGTGAGACCGGGAACCCGTGACGGTTATATGAATCTTGTTATCGATGTTGAGGAGCAGCCTTCCGGTACAATTTCCATGGGGGGAGGCTACGGATCTGCAACGGGATTTTCAATCTTTGCCGATATCAGTGAGAATAACTTTTTCGGAAACGGTCAGACTGTCGGGGTTAAGTTTGAATACGGTCCGAAGAAAACATCAGTAACTCTAAGCTTTCAGGAGAGATGGCTCTGGGATTACCCGGTCGGCTTTAACAGTTCAATTTTTTACTATATATATGAATATGAGACCAGTTCTATTTTTCCTGAATCGGATGATTATTCAGACTATAAAAAGAAAGGCCTGGGGTATTCTCTTGGACTTAGTTACAGATTCTGGTACTATTGGGTTACCGGGGCTACCTGGGTACATACATTCAAAACATATTTTGATCCGTCAGGGAACAGTCCCGATGAAATTATGCTTACTGTGGATAACGGACGGCAGACAAAAAGGACAATGAAGTTCTATATGTACCGCGACTCAAAAGATAATTATCTTAATCCGACAAAGGGATTCCGTACAGGTATGTCGGTTGCATTTACCGGGGGGTCTCTGCTTCGCGGTAACGATCACTTTACTCAGTATTCTCCGGAATTTTATGCTTATTATTCACCTTTTCATATCCCTTTTCTTAAAACGCATCCCACAGTCTTCGAATTGCGTGCAAGTGCCGATTTTATAACACCGCCACTGGGCAAAAACTGGGTAGAGAGCAATATGCCTCATACAGAGAATGAGTGGCTTGAGAGTGAAGACAGGCTGAGTATCGGAGGGCCCGAAACTGTCAGAGGATGGGATTATAGTGACAGAACCATGCCCGATTCCTGGAGATATGTCGGTCTTTACCATAGAATTCTCTATGGGGCTGAATACCGTATACCTCTTCATCCGCAGATGCTCTGGCTTGTTCTCTTTTTTGATGCCGGTTCTCTATGGTCGGATAAGTTCTGGGAAAAGCAGCTTAGTGATACCTACAGCGAGTATGTTAATGAAGATCTCGCCACTGGCCGGCTTCGGAGAATTGAGGAGATTACCGACGGGAACCTTCTCCCGTATTTTATCTATTCCTATGGATTTGGGCTGAAAGTGCAGGTGCCGATGATGCCCCTCCGTTTCTGGTGGGGGAAAAAGATGATTTATGATGATGGATTTAAGACTATCAGTGATAAATATATTTTCCAGTTTTCCATCGGGGATGTACGGTTCTAATGAAACGGATAGGGGGGATATTTTTATTCTGTTTAATTATATTCTCCTGCGGGTCTGTTAAGACTAAAGATTCAGCTGATTATGTTATAAGATATATAAATTTAAATTCAGTTTATGACTATGTTTATAGTAATAGTAATGAAGCTCTGGATATTCAAAGAAAGCTCGATTCTCTGAATAAAAAAATAAGCGATATTGAAAATCAGGAAACCGGCGGTTCCAGGTCTGAACTTCTTTATTATAAGGGTGAAGTGGTTAAACTTAAAGATCAGGAAAAAAAGCTTAAAACTGATTTTTACGCACGGATACATACTGCATTAAAAAACACGGCATCAAAACATAATGCCGACTTTATACTCAATTCGGGTGACGGAGTTGTTTATTCCCGTCCGGTATATGATCTTACTAATGAAGTAATAAAAGAAGTTAAAAGTCTGGAATATAGAACTTCTCCTGCCGTGAAATAATCTGATATGCAGGCAGCAGATTGTTTTAAGGGGCGCGTATTTCAACCGGGGTGCCCCAGTAATAAATTGCTGCTTAACTATAGCAGTTAACGAATGAATTGGTACAATTAGCCCATCGACTCCGCTCATTTCGACAAGCTCAATACAAGCAGGGAGCGTAATTTGTCGCTGGCTGAGCGGAGTCGAAGCCTGAAGTCAGTTCTATTTCAATTGTAAAATGCTATAGTGAATTATGAGATTGAAAATATTTCTCTGTCGCAGAATTTAACCACTGATTAGAGGATTATGAAAAAGATATGCCTGATGTTGTTTATGATAATGATGATTAATTCCTGCGGAGATTCAAAAACTGAATCTCTTAAAAATGCTTTTTCCTCTCATCGAGGGAGGTATGCGCTGCTGATAAACAAGAAACAGTTTACTCTTGAGGTGTATGATTCCTCTCTTGAAAAAATTATAACATACAAAATAGGTTACGGGAATAATCCAAATCCTTAGTATGGATGCCGGAAAGGAATCTGAATCATACCGCAAAATTCTCAATATGAATAAGGTTTTTTTCAGTAAATCAAAGGGTTATCATAAATATGGTTACCCCGATGAGGATCTTGGCGATAATGCCTATGGTCCAAGATATTATGGAATTAATTACCCCGATGAGACAGATATCAGGAACTACGGGAAAGCTCTGGAAAAAGGTGAAATTCCCATAGTGAATGGAAAACCCGCAGGACCGGGTTACGGCATAGCAATTCATGGAAATAATGATGAAGATTCCATCGGTCATCTCTGTTCAAGCGGATGTATAAGGATGTACAACCGTGATATAATAGACCTTGAAAAATATATAATGCTCTCAACACCCGTTCTTATTTTTCATAAGTGATTTTCGTAACTGATAAAATACTGCCAGTTTATGCGTAGATACTGATTTTCCTGGCAGCAGCTTATTTTCGGAGGCACAGCGCTACGCGCTGTGCCTGAAATGGGGGATTACGGGGGTCTTTTAGAACTGCCTTAAATTAATAAGTTGACATAACCGGCCGGTTATTGAGAATTGAAATACTCAAATATTTTATATTATAGGATGTGTTATATGTTTGGAACAGCTTACGCACAGGGGCAGGGCGCAGCCGGATCAGGTAGTTGGATGAGTTTTGTTCCAATTGTGCTAATGATTGTTATTTTCTACTTCCTTCTGATCAGACCTCAGCAGAAAAAAGAGAAACAGCGTCTGGCAATGATCAATAGTTTGAAAAATGGTGATAAAATCATCACAGTCAGCGGAATTTATGGTGTAGTTGCAGGGATTAAGGATGATATAATTACTGTGAAAATTGCATCCAGTACTAACGTTGAAATTGCCAAAAGTGCTGTCCAGGCCAAAATTTCCTGAAGAACAGGTGCGAAGAATATATTATGAAATTTTTAAAAATATCAACAATGGTGTTATTTTCATTGCTCCTTGTTGTTTCTGTCTCATTTACTCAGGAAAATAATGCTTTAGAAAGCGCAAACGAAAAAGTCGACTCCGGCAGTGAGGTAGTAACTGAAACTGAAAAGACTGCTGCTGCCGGGACTGTCACTGAACCGGACTCTTCAGCTTCACGTACACCGGTAAAAATTAAAACGGCTGTTCCTGTGAAAAAAAGCGAAACGCTGAAAACAGCCGATAAAAAAAGTCCTGAGAAAATTGCGGTTGCTATTCCGCCCGATGTGGAACCTGAAAAGGGGAATAATGCAAAATTTGATGGCGATCTTCTCCCTGTAAATGAAGGAAACTTTAAATATAAAAGAATACCTGATATCAAGCTCGTGGAGATAACACCTGAAACCGCTGTTATAAATACTTCTACAGAGATGGCTGCCAGCCAGGTTGAAAATACAGAAACCGGATTTCTGGGCTTAAGTGAAACTGCATCGGATGTAATAGTAAAAGGGGGTTTTCTGCTCCTTATACTGGTAATTTTTGTAATATATAAATCAAGAATGTCCGGCCCCGGTAATAAAAGTACAAAAAGAAGAAATGTGTTAAATAGTTACAGGAAATAATATTTCACAGAGGATTTAAATGACGAGAGGAATGATAAAAAAACTCATTTTTATAGTTTTATTAATTGTATTTTCGGTTATGATTATTCTTCCAACTATTGGAAGCAAGAAATTGGAAATCAGATTTATTGATACAGCGGCTGCTGAGGATATAGATGCAGTTAAGCAGCGGTTTTCCACCGGCGGGTACGATTTAAAAATTGATGACAAAACCATTATAGTATCAGGAAGAAACCTGACCGATGCTGTAATGAATGAGATAAAAGTATTGAAGGGTGTTGCAGATACTACACTTCTGAAACATTGGGCTGAAACTGCTTTTCTGGCAAAAAAAATAAATCTTGGTCTTGACCTTCAGGGTGGTATGCATCTTGTTCTTCAGGCAAATTTTGATTCTATACAGAAGAAGCTCGGCCGTGAACTGGATGAAAAGGATAGAAATGAGATAACTCAGCAGGCTCTTGAGTTAATCAGAAGCAGGATCGACAAGTTCGGTGTATCTGAACCGTCAATCAGACCGCGCGGGAATGAAGCTATAGAGATACAGCTCCCCGGTGTTAAAGATCCTGCCGGTGTTAAAAAGGCAATAGGTACAACTGGAAGCCTTGAATACAGAATTGTTGATGATCAATATACAGGGCTTGCAAATGCCTGGCTGAAAGAGAATTACAAAGATGCTGAACTCCCCGCTGATCCGGTTGATCTGAAATCCCTGCTTGCTAAAATTACAGAGGGTATAAAGCTTCCGGACACGCTTGAGGGTATGTTCTATTATGAAAGGGATAAAGATACCGGGAAAGTAACTCCTGCCTATCCTATTATACTTTCAAAAGAGATATCTCTTAAGGGGACAGATATTCAGGAGGCCATGGTCGATCAGGATGAGTATGGTCAGGTCGTTGTTGTTTTCAAGACCACTTCCGAAGGAGCGGTTAAGTTTGCCGAAGCAACTTCTGAAAAGAATCACGGGAAGAAGCTTGCGATTATTCTTGACGAGAAGGTAAGAAATGCTCCGAATATCAAAGAGACAATCGGTTCGGGGAGTGGTAATATAAGCGGCGGATTCACTTTTGATGAGGCCAAGACTCTTGCAAGAATTATCAAAGAGGGGGCTCTCCCTGTTGATCTTAAAATCATTGAAGAAAGATCTGTGGGGCCATCTCTTGGTCAGGATTCTATTGAATCGGGTGTAAAAGCCTTCGGCTTAGGTCTTGTTATAATTATGTCTTTTATGCTTATCTACTATAAACTTGCGGGATTGATAGCGGATATCGGTTTGATAATCAATCTTATCTTTATGCTGGCAACTCTCTCACTACTCGGTTTTACTGTTACTCTTCCAGGTATCGCGGGATTTCTGCTGTCAATGGGTATGGCTGTAGATGCCAATGTTATTATATATGAGAGGATTAAGGAGGAGTTGAAAAAAGGGAAGTCTGTAAGGATGGCCATATCTGCCGGATTTGACAGAGCCTTCTGGACTATTTTCGATTCAAACCTTACAACACTTATTGCTACATTTATTCTCTTTCAGTTTGGGACAGGGCCAATTAAAGGTTTTGCAGTTACCCTGTTTATTGGAATACTTGCAAGTATGTTTGTTGCTCTATACATAACCAGATTTGTTTATGAAATACTGTCTATAAATAAGAAGAAAAAGACACTGAGTATATAAAGGGGAGAAATTTTGGAAAAGATTATACATTTTACTAAATATAGATTTATCGCTTTTGCGTTTTCTGCAGTAATGATTATAAGTTTTTTCGCCGGTTCGTATTTAAAAGGCGGATTGAACTATGGGATCGATTTTGTCGGAGGATATAAGCTTATTGTCAAGTTTGAGGATAAGAGCGCTAACGAAGGTACTATAAGATCTGCATTGAGTGAGTTTTCTCCCACTGTTCAGCAGATCGGTGAAGCCGGGAAAAACGAATATATTATTTCAACTAAAATTGAAAATAAAGT
>PGXT01000076.1 GCA_002839285.1 Spirochaetae bacterium HGW-Spirochaetae-5
TATTTCCGGTGAGATTGATTTATACAATGCACCTGAAATAAAGGATATTATAAACAAGTTGATTGAACAGAAAAGATATAATGTTGTAATTAATCTGAAAGATGTAACTTATATTGATTCATCAGGGATAGGAGCGCTTATCTCAAGTTTGTCAAATCTGAAAAAGTATCAGGGGGGCTTGAAAATAATCAATGTTTTCGCCTCTGTACGGAAGGTTTTCGAACTTACAAAACTCACATCATTTTTTGATATTTATGATAATGAAGATGATTCTGTTAATGCTTTTCAGCAATAATATGTTTCACGCGCAGCTATTTTAACCAAGGGGTGTTTCTATGAAATTAAAATCAATTACCGGAATAATTCTGTTTTCAGCTTTTTTCCTTACCGCATGTGAGGATAAAATTCCGATCAAAGAGTTCTCTAAGGCAAGAGAAGCGATTGATCTGGCTCAATCAGTAAATGCCGATGAGTATAGCCCGGAAGAGTTTAAAGAGGCTAACGATCAGCTTATAAAAGCTCATGAAGTTCTTATTAAAGATGATAAACTGGATGATTCTGTAAAGAATTCAGAAACGTCATATGCAAAAGCTATGGAAGCTTATAATAAATCCGCCGTTCTTTACGCAGCCGATGCGCTCAAGAAGGCTGATGGTGCAATTTCTGAAGCTGATGCCGTTTACGCTGAAAGACTCTCACCCGATCTTTTTGTTCAGTCAAGAGATCTTTATACTTCTGCAAATGAAAAGTTTGAAAGTAAAGATTATATGGCTTCATACGCATTGTCTGATGAGTCATATAAAAAGGCTGTAAAAGCGAAAGAGGAGTCTCTTGATAACAAATATCAGCTTCAGGTTAAGATAGATGAAGTTAACTCTTTACTTTCGAAAGTAGAGCAGTATGATTATGAAGAGTATGCCGCTGAACAATATAAAAATGCAGCTGCAAAAACAGCAGAGGCTGAGAGCAGCTATAAATCTGAAGCGTTGAAAGATGGTTTTGAGTCGATTGAAACAGCAAAAATTAATGCCGATGAGGCTTATAAGCTTACCATGGAAGGTGTTACAACGGCTAAACTTGCAGAAGCGGAAGATGTGGTAAGTGAAGCTGAAAATTCCAATGGAGCCGATGTCGCTGAAGAGGACCTTGCTGCGGCTAAGGAAGCACTGAACAATGCTAAAACGCTTAAAAGCAGCGGAAGTTATGAAGAGTCTATAACTTATGCCAATGAAGCAATAAGACTTGGAAACAGTGTTATTGAAGAGGGTGATAAAGCTTCTATCGCTTCAGTAAAGAGCGGCGATGATAAAGATACAGATGCAGCTGATGATAAAGATGTCGCTGTAGACGATACTAAAACAGCTAAAGCTAAAACAAAGAGCGGTTTTGTTTCTGAAGATGAAAACTTCTTCTATTACAAAGTTAGAACATGGGAAAAGTACGAGGATTGTCTTTCAAGAATTGCAAATGAGTATTATAAGAATGCAAAGGCATGGAAGAGAATCTATAACGCCAATAAAGATTTAATAAAAAATCCTGACCTGATCAGACCGGGCTGGATCATTAAAGTGCCTAAACTGAAAAAATAGAAAACTTAAGAGAGTATTTACAGGTTGTTTCTAAATCTGATCAATTATGAGCCAGAGATATAAGAATAGTGACTTCAGCAATGCCGATAATGACGACCGGAATCCCGATGCAGTTCATTCCGGCACAAGAGATGATGTGATGGATGAACTGCAGGAAGATTCAGATCTCAAGAACGATGATAAAGTAAAAAGTTCAGGGAAGGATTTTACTGATTCGTCGATTTCATGGTATCTGGATCAGATCAATAGAATCCCTCTCTTAACAAGAGAGCAGGAGGATACCCTTGCGAGGGCATCCAGGGATGGAAGTGAGAGGGCGAAGGATGAATTGATAAAATCAAATCTCCGCTTTGTCGTGTCAATTGCAAAGAAATATCAGACCAGCGGTATATCCCTTCTTGATCTTATCAATGAAGGGAATCTGGGTCTGATTAAAGCTGCAGAAAAATTTGATCCCGACAGGGGCTTCCACTTTATATCCTATGCAGTATGGTGGATACGGCAGTCAATAATGCTTGCTATTTCACAAAAGGCATCGCTTATCAGGCTCCCTCTGAATAGAACCGCCGATCTTCAGAAGATAGAAAGAGTACATAAAAAGCTGGAAAACAAGTTCGGCCGCGAACCTTCCGCAAGTGAAATCGCCGAAGAACTTGATATGGATAATGAGGAGATAAATCATCTCCGCAATATTACTCAGGACTTTGTCTCTCTCGATTCAACTCTGGGTGATTCCGAAGATACTACCATCCTCGATATGATAGTTGACCCCAAAGCCGATTCACCTGATGAGCATCTTTTTGAAGAATCGCTGGTAAACTCTCTTAATGAAGTTCTTGCAACCCTGACCGATTCCGAAAAGGAGATTCTCTGCATGAGATACGGCCTTAACGGATACGAGCCTATGTCGCTTCAGCAGATAGGGGACAAGTTCAACCTCTCAAAAGAGAGAATAAGGCAGATAGAGAAGAAGGCCATAAGACGCCTCCGTCACCCTTCACGGAGCACCAAACTAAAAAGTTTTATGCAGGATTAAAAAAATGAGATATCTTTTTGCCGGTTTAATAGCGGGGGCACTTGCGGGAATTTTCTTTTTTCAGGGAGTTTCCGCTTCTGAAATTACCCCTGAGTTCTATAATCCCCTTTCATCACTTGAAAATATAACGGGTCTTGACAGCAGAGAAAATCCTGAGTCTTTTATTGTCCCCATGGACGGCCGGGTCTTTCTCGTTGATACTTCCGGTAATGCTTTTAAGAAAGTTATGTTTAACGATATTTTAACGGAATTCAGCGGTAACGGGAAATTCTATATTCAGTATGGAAAAGTTAGTACAAAGATTGAACTCTTCGGTATTAACGGGGAGAGATACTGGCAGAAGAATTCAAGAGAGAAACCCTTTCTATCATATAACGGCAGGCTTGTACTGCTTCTCAATGGCGATCACAGCGGAATAAGAATTTTTGATACAAATGGAATCACTGTCGGTGCAGGGCAGATCACAGGGAGATTGTGTACATCAATTGAGTTTTCCGAAAAGAATGATTTCGGCGCCTGCGGATTCATCGATGGTTCATACTATTTTATAAATCAGGATGGTGTTGTTATAAACAGCGGTTCAGCTCCTGCCGGGAATGCCGTAAAGGGGATCCGCGTCAGCAGCAGCGGAAAGTACGGTTTTGTTCACTATGGCGGCACAACTAAGGATTATGTAAGAGTTGTTGATATTGCCGGGAACGATTCCAATGATTCCGCAATTGAAAGTGTCCATACTGTCCGAACCGCGATGAACATTACTGATAATGGAAACGGTGCGATATTCGACAATGATAAGGTGCTTCTTTTTGATAATGACTGCGATCTTAAGTATAAAGTAAATGTTCCCGGGAAGAGGGCGGGATTTTCAACTCTGGTTTTTGAAAATGGAATTTACTCTCTGGGTTATACAAAGAATACAGGTGAGTCCCAGCTTGTTGTCTTCAAGGAGAGCGGAAGAGTTTTCTACGCGAAGGAGTATCCCGGCGAATCTTTTTTAAGCAGCAGCATTAAAGATGGTCTTGTATTTCTAAGAGGTTCCGATAGTCTGTTTGCTTATAAGATCCGGCTTCAAGGAGAGTGATTATTTTTTTCAGTGTTTCACTTAAAATTTCATTCGCTCTCTTCTCTGCGCCGGTGAGCAGAATTCCTGCTTTTTTTAAAGCTGAATCGACTGCGGCGTCTCTGTATAAAACTTCAATCTGGTCTCCGCTCATCTCCAGCAGTTTAAGAATTGAATAAAGCCTGAACAGGTCCATGGCGCTGAAAGAGGACGAAAGCTGGTCATCGTGTCCCGCATACCGTGTTATCAGCTTCTCTTTTATTAGTCCAATATCTTCAAATGGTGTAATTCTTAGCCACATATCGTAATCTTCACATGCTTTTCTCGTCGAACATTCCATATTTTTCAAAAATATCCTTTGAAATGCATACCGATGAAGGGGAGATCATGCAGAGCTGCAGTGACTGCATAAATATCCTCCCCTGCGGCTTCTGATGCTTTAACCGGGGATTGACCCGCACCCCCTTTCTTATCCAGATATCCTCTGTCTGATGGATAGAAATTCGCGGATTATTTTTGATGAATTCGCGGTGGCGGATGAGTTTGTCTTTGTGCCATGTGTCATCGGAGTCGAGCAGGGTTATGTATGGTGAGTTTGAAACTGCTATCCCTCTGTTACGCGCGCTGCTTACTCCGGAGTTCTGCTGATAGATGTACTTAATTCTGCCGGCATATCCATCTATCAGCCCGGATGTTCCGTCATCGGACCCGTCATCGACAACTATAAGTTCAAAATCACTGTCGCTCTGTGCAAGAACAGAATCGACAGCATTTTTTAACATCTCTCTCCTGTTGTATGCAGGAATTATTACAGTGAAAAATGGCATCTACAGGTAGTAGAGTTCACTGTCTGATATTATTGTAAAGCCCGCTTCTTTTAAAATTTTTTCGGTCAGGGGGACGTTCTCAACCTGGAATACAAACACAGCCCGGTTCTTTTCACGTATTGTAAATCCGTATGCATCTTCAACATTGATACTGTGACTCGAAAGAAGCGAAGCAGCCTTATGGAGTCCCCCGGGGGAGTCATCAATTGTTATTGCTACAATGTCCTTCAGTGTTGAGGCAATCCCCTCGTTTTTAAGACACTCGTTACCCTCGGCAGGTTTATCAAGGAGGAGTTTTATAATACCGTAATCTCCCGAGTCGGATATGGTTATTGCTCTTATGTTGATATTATTTCTGCCTAAAACTTCTGTTACCCTGGCAATTTTACCCGGCTTGTTTTCTGCGAATACAGACACCTGATGCGGCATACCTTCCTCCTATATTATCCTGTTATCTATTACTCTTTTTGCTTTCCCTTCGCTTGGCGGAAGAGATCCCGGTTCCATGAATTCAACCCTGGGATTGATAATTATTAAAGCGCGGAGTTTCTCCACAATCTCTTTGTTGAGCTGCTTAAGGGCTTTGATGTCCCCCTGGAAAAGTTTGGAATACAATTCAACTTTGATATGCATCCTGTCGAGTCCGTCCTCTCTATCAAGAACAATTACATAATTATTCCCCACTTCCGGAATATTCATAAGCACAGATTCGATCTGTGACGGGAATACGTTAACACCGCCGACGATAATGAGGTCATCTGTTCTCCCTTTTATCCGCTCAATTCTTCTGTGGGTCTTTCCGCACCTGCACTGTTCGGGGATAATTCTGGTCCGGTCTCTTGTGCGGTATCTGATTATCGGCATGGCCTCTCTGTTAATATGTGTAAGTACAAGTTCTCCCTCTTCACCATCGGGGAGCTGCTCGCATGTTTCGGGATCGATTATCTCGGCGATATAATAATCCTCGGCGAGATGCATTCCGCTTTTATAGATGCAGTCCGCCGCAACGCCGGGGCCGTTCATCTCGGAGAGTCCGTACATGTTGTATGCATCGACTCCCCATAGATTTTCAAGCTTCTCCTTTGTTGCCTCGGAGTACGGTTCTGCGCCGAAGTATGCTTTTTTCACGGAAAGATCATGGGGATTTATTCCCTGTTCTTTTATAATCTCCACAAGGTGAAGCGCGTAACTTGGAGTAATGTGTATCAGAGTGGAGTTGAAGTCCTGCATGAGCTGAATCTGTCTAAGGCTGTTACCTGTTGAAGATGGAATAACCAGACATCCCAGTCTTTCGGCACCGTAGTGAAGTCCCAGCCCCCCTGTGAAGAGTCCATAACCCATCATGTTTTGAAGAGTGTCTTCTTTCCGTGCTCCGGTACTGTACATCGCACGGGCAACCTGATCGGACCAGTTATTTACATCATTAAGTGTATGAAATATTACAGTGGATTTTCCCGTAGTCCCCGATGACGCGTGCATTCTCACCAGGTCTGATTTCGGAACAGCAACCATTCCGTCGGGATAGCTTAACCGCAGATCGTTTTTTGTAGTAAACGGAAGATCTTTTATATGATCTAATGTTGTAATTTTTGTAATGTCAATATTATGCTGTGAAAAGAGTTTGCTGTAATAAGGAGTTCTGGACGCGGTCGTAATTGCCTTTATGAATCTCTCAAGCTGCAGCTCTTCAAGTTCTTTCCGGGGTAGAGTCTCAATTTTTTCATGTAGATACATTTTTTTAATCCTGTCTTCTGTTATTCATGCTGGTAAACCGGTAATCTTAGCAGTTGAATAATTTTTTTATAAAACTGAATATATGTCAATAACAACTTTTTTTTCTGCCGGAATCAGGATTTCGAAGACTTTCCCGCAGGCTTGTAATCCGTTCATTTGTCTGAATCAGGATTTGTGGGATTAGTGGATTACAGGATTTAGTGCCGGTAAACATTCTCGTAATCATGTAATCCTTTAATCTGCTTAATCCTAATTCAGACAAATGAATGATTTACAGCCGTTAACCATTCCCTTAATCCTGTTAAAATTAGCTTTACAATAGAAACCATGCTTTTGATAATGTTCAAAAAAAGTAATCCTGGAGGATTAAATGAATATTTTAATTTTCGGTCCTAATGGGAGCGGCAAAGGGACCCAGGGAGCAATTGTTCAGAAGATTTATAATGTTACTCATGTCGAGTCGGGCGGTCTCTTCAGAGATAACATTAAGGGCGGGACTGAGCTCGGAAAAAAAGCCAAGGAATTTATTGATAGAGGGGACCTTGTTCCTGACAGTATTACTATCCCTATGATTCTTGACAGGCTGCAGAGAGATGATTGTAAAAACGGATGGCTTCTTGACGGATTCCCGCGGACTCCGGAACAGGCAGAGGCTCTGAAAAAATCTCTTGATGCTGAAGGGATTAAAATTGATTTCGTAATTGAGATATCACTCGATAGAGAGATTGCTAAAAAGAGAATTATGGGGAGAAGATTGTGCGAAAATGACAATAATCACCCTAATAATATATTTATTGATGCAATTAAACCTGCAGAGAAGGATGGCGGCTTTGTATGCAGAGTCTGCGGCGGATCGCTTTCAACACGGGCTGATGATCAGGATGAAAATGCTATAAATAAGAGACATGAAATATATTACGATGCGGAAAAAGGGACAATAGCAGCGGTAAGATTTTTCAACAGCAGTACAAAATTTATTGAACTTGATGGAACTCCCGGAGTGGGGGAAGTAAGCGAAGCTCTGAAGAAACATCTGGTATAAAATACAACAGATCTTTAATACTGTATATAAATAGATTTTTAATAACAGCAATGCCCGCGAAAGCGGGCATTGCTGTTATTATGGATAAGGATTTATAAGATAACGAATTGTTTTCCGGGGTGCGTATGCTTAGCATACGCTGAAGTTGGGGATAACGGGGGCAACGCCCCCGTTATCCCCAACTTCAGGCACGGCGCGAAGCGCTGTGCCGCCAAAAATAAATTGCCGCCCTGTTTTAATGCCTGTATTTTATTTGACATTGTTAAAAAAATATGCTTAGATGACTGAATAATAAATACAGGGTGTGTGTAATGAAAAGAAAATATAAACTGGCTGCTGCTTTAAGTGCAATACCCGCATTAGTTAATATCTCAGTGGCGGGTTACGGGTATTTTAATTTTTCCGCGTTTCAATTATCGGGATACCTCGTAGGTACTGTTCTTGGTGTTATACTTTCTGTGATTTGGCTGATTCAGGTGAAGAGAGCAGTAGGTTCCCATGCTATAAAACTTCTGAAACTTACTTTTAAAGGATTTTTTGTAAAATTTATTGTATTTCTTATCTGTATAACACTGTTCTATAATCTTATTAATTTCAGCAGAACTTTTTTCGCGCTCTCATTTTTTATAGCCCTGTTCATAAGTGCTGTTATAGAATTATGGTTTTACGCGTCTTTGATTAAGGAGAGTAAATGATATATTTTAAAAAATATTACAGCAGGAATTATGTATGAATAAAGAGAATCTTGATAAGCTAAGCAAAGAGGAATTAATTAAGATTATTGAGCAGCTTAATAATCAGTATGAGGTTACTCCGGGTACTACAGGTTTTATCCTGCCCGATTTCAGTTCAATAGTCGAGGCTGCATACGATATTATCTTTGTTATAGATAAGGAACTGCATATACAGTATATGAATAGAGCATGGAGAGATGCCTTTCCGTCAAGGGAATCACTTCCGGGGAAAAATTACAGAGAATATCTTCACGAGATTGAACTTGAACGGGGGAATTTTGTTGTAGATTCTGTATTAAATAAAGGGCAGGTCTTCAGGAATGAACTCCTGAAAATATACGAAAACGATAAGCCGTACTACTTTGTAACTAACTTCTCCCCTATAAAAGGGAAAAACGGCGAAATTGTAGCGCTTATTGGTGTAATGAGAAATTATACCGAACAGTACCAGATACAGAAGAAATTAAAAGAGAATACAATCATTCTTGAGCAGAAGGTTCAGGAGCAGATAAAGCAGGCGGAGGAGTTGAAAAATCTCCGCGACCTTAATGAAGATATCATAAACAATGCGCCAGTGGGGATGTTTATGGTCGATCCTTCGGGGATAGTTATTAATGAAAACCCTATGCTCAGCAAAATAATGATAAGGGAACCGAACACTCTTGTGGGTGTAAACGTAATAAAATATAAGGGTTTTATCGATGCCGGTTTTACAGCTATGTTTAATCAGGCGGTGGATACTAAAAAGACCGTTAAATCTAATGAAAGGCCCTATCTCCCCATGTCGGGAGTAAAGGAGCTTGTTGTTAATGTTACATTCGACCCGATTATTAATCGTCTTGGCGCTGTTGAAAGAGTTCTTGTTATGATTGAGGATGTAACAGAACAGACTGAAACACGGAACAGAGCCAGCAGATCAGAGAAAATGAGCGCTCTTGGACTTCTTGCTTCCGGGGTTGCCTCTGAGCTTAAAAGCCATATCAACAAGATGGTAATGGATCTGAATTTTGTCGATACCAATGTTGATGAATACAGCCCTGCGGCTGAATATATAGATTCGCTGAAACAGGAGCTTGAGAGAATAAAAAATATATCCGAACAGCTTCTCAGTCTTGCAATTATTGATGAAAGGGACAAGGAGAAGTGTGAACTTAATAAAGTTCTGGTAAATCATCCCGTTGATGTATTCATAAACAAGATAAGGAACGAAGGTCACGAGGTGGATGTTATACTCCCCGAAGTGAGCCCTGAAATATTTGCAACTCAGAATCAGGTACAGCAGATGCTTCTTCAGTTTCTTGAAAATGCCCAGGACGCATTAATTGACGGCGGAAAAATTACAATCAAGATAGAGAGCATAAAAACGGAAGAGAATTCATACGCCGCAATAACTTTAACAGATACCGGTGTCGGTATTCCTGAAGAGAATATAAATAAAATTTTCCAGCCCTTTTTTACTACCAAGGGTAAAAAAGGCACCGGTCTCGGGATGATGATAGCGACTAACATTATAAATAATATCGGCGGATCCATAGGCGTAAAAAGCAAGCCCGGTGAAGGGACTTCGATAAAAGTAATTCTTCCGCAGATTAACTAAGAGGGAGCTGGACAATATGATCAGTAAACGAATTGACGTAATAAAAATATTTGAAAGTGAAGGCTACAATATAATAACTCCCGAGAAAAAATCGGGTGATGATGTTATTGCTGAAAATGCGGCGGTTAGCAGGGATCAGGCAGGCCAGGATTTTGAGTATAAAGAAAATATCCGGAAAAATGTTCCCCATACGGTTACACCTGTACTGAAAATGATTCCCGAGGCCGAGTACGATATACCCACAATTATAGAATATCTTAACTGGCATATGGGAAATGTCGGTGAGATTGTAATCGGCCGCGGTGAGATTATCCGGCAGGCCATTTACGCGATTTTAACAGGGGAGCATATGCTTCTGCTGAGCAGAACCGGTATGGCAAAATCATATCTTGCTACATCTATATTCAATATTTTTGAAGGTGCAAGGTTATTCGCAGCACAGGCGAGTAAAGACCAGACTCCCGATAATTACTTCGGTCCGTATAATATTGATGAATTCAGAAAAGGGAGAATCCGGCATAATATAAAGGGTTCGGTCATTGAGGCTAATCTTGTTTTTCTCGATGAATTTTTTGACGCAAGTGATGTCGTACTCAGGTCGCTTCTATCGGTATTGAATGAGCGTAAATTTATTAATGGATCGGAGCAGATAGATGCCGCGGTTCACACGACAATAGCAACGGCAAACTATATGAGAATGAATGAAGTTACCGAGGCTGTTCTCGACAGGTTTACATATAAATCGATAATCCCTGAAGATAATAATGTTTATAATCAGCTTCTGATTGACCAGACTTACACCATCAGCAGAGGTAAACCCACGGAACCTGATAAGAAAATATTTTTCAACCAGATACTATTTCTGCACGAGATAATTACAAACAGGAACCGCGACATTAAAGTCGAAGTCCCTGAGTTTATCTACTTTATGAAAAATGTTTTTGTCACAAAGTATGTAAGCGAGATGCGGAAAAATGATCAGAACTTTTTCATCAGTCCGCGTAAACAGGCAAAGCTTAGCGACTTTCTCCGGGCATCTGCTCTTGTCAACAACCGTTTTGTTGTCAACATGGATGACCTTCGCGAAATGTATCTTGCGCTCTGTACATTGAATAGTTACACCTCAATCAAAAATCTTGATAAATCTGAAAAGGATCTTTATCTGGATGTTTATCAGAAAACAATGAATCATTTTAAAGCCAACGGCGCCCTTGCTCAGATCGAATTTCTTCTGGGGATTAGAACAATTTTTGAAGAGATAAAAAATGATCCCGAAAAGAAAGATATGATCCTGAAGAAGAGTTCTCTTCTTGATAATCTTAAGAATCTTCTTAAACTTGTTTTTACCGGAAGACGGAAAGATGAGGACGAAGCGATAACTCTTGACTCACTGAAAAAGAGCGTCTTCGATGTAACCTCATCTGTTGAAGAAGTGAATGAGCTTAAAAACGGTATTCTGAAGGAATACAGAGAACTGACATAGGATATTTGAAATGATCTCTCACAAGAAAGGGGACGATTTTTTCGGATACTGGGAGTCTCTTGGATTTTTTGAAAATATCCAGGTGGTTATACCTCCGCAATTTATGCTCCTGTTTGAAATAGCGCGCACACTCTTCAGCGACCGGACATCACTTGACGCTCTAAGCGCTATTGAACAGATATCAACCGAAGAAAAAATTCATATACCGGACAGAACAGAAAGTATATCGATCAACAGGATAGAGCGCCAGTCTCCTCTTAGCGACAAGATGGAGATTGAAACCTATAAGAATATTATCGATTTAAAACGGACGCTCCCCCGGGAGCTTGCCCATGACGATGATATCTTCAATGCTAAACTCTTTACTAAAACATTAATGGTTCAGAAGTATTACGAATCCGAAGCTGATCATTTTAAGCCTATCTCTACAATGAAAAACGAAAGCGGAAGAGAGGCGAATAAATTCGAGCAGCTCTTCTATATTCTCCTTGATACATCCCGTTCTATGGATATGAAAATGCGCGGTTTTTATGCCAAATGCATTGTTTCGGAATTCCTCAGGCGGAAACTCGACAGCAACGCCAAGCTGTTTTTCAGAACATTCGACACCAATGTGGGTGCTCTTCATAAGATAGAGAAGAAAGAGGATTACCCCTATCTGATTGAAAAGGTTTTGCTCTCTACAACAGGCGGTGTAAGCACCAATCTTGCGAAAGCTGTATACCAGGCAGTGAGTGATATCAATTATACAAAAGATATGGCAAATGCCGAGATACTTGTAGTTACAGACGGAGCCAGTAAAATTGATGTCCATGAAATGCTTGAGAAACTCGGTAAAATTAAACTTCATATTCTGAAAATCGGAGACGATCTTCCCGAGCCGGATTTTTACGATATGAAGTCGGAGTTTGCAAACGAAAGAGTGGACTTCGATCCATCGTCTATAAATATCAAGCAGATTAAAAACCGTATGCAGAATCCGAAAGAGGATGACCGCCCGCTCAGCCCCACGGAGAAGAGAATATACAGTCTGATGCTTGACGGTTCGAATAATATTTTCAAAGATCTGAAAAAAGTTTCGAAGAACTACATCGAAGTGGGTGATATTAAGACAGATAAATTATATGACGCATCATATGAAAATCTTGAAAATATATTTCACTGGGTGAAAAAGCTCGAGCACGCCGATTTCAGATACATGAAAATTGATGAAAAAGAGCGGGTATATAAGCAGGCATATTTTTTAGGGCAGTATTTAAAGATGCTCCATGATCAGGGATCGAAAAATAAAGTTGAGCTTAAAGCATTTATAGACAGAGTCGCAAAGATTAAGTCAAAGCTTATGGAAGATAACGAATTGTTTCTGCTCATTGTTAAATCCGGGAAGTACCATGAAGATAAGAAAAAGCTGAAGCTTGATAGAAAGGAAGCGCGGAAGCTTATCAAGCAGATGAAATTTAAAAATGAAAAGATAACAATTAAAGATATGAAGAGAGCGCAGCTTACATTCAGTTTTCAGCCTGGAGAGGGGAGTGCCGGAAAACTCTTTCTTATGCTTATTATCAAGCTCGGCCAGTTTATCGGCAGTGTGGTAACCTATCCCTTTACCCGGTCGAAGAAGAGGGATGATGAAAAGTACTCGGGAATTGAGTACAGCGATGATGACAAAAAACAATTGTAAACTTTCCAAACTCACCCCCGACCCCTCTCTTTAGAAAAGAGAGGGGAGATTCAGGCAGAAAATTTATTCAGTTTCAAAAAGAAAATTTATTTTTTCGAAGCCCTTCTCTTTTTTAAAGAGAGGGGCGCAGTTTGATTTGCTGGCTGAGCGAAGTCGAAGCCTGTATGATAACCATTTCTATTTTAAAACGGCAAAAAAAATACCCGCATCGGCAGGTATTTTTTTTATTAATTTTCTTATTGATTCAGTTTACTTTATTTTTATACCAGTCTACTGTTTCTGACAGAATCTGAAGGTTGTCTTTTTTCGGTTCCCATCCGGTAACGGATTTTAATCGGTGACAATCAAGATATACGCTGTAGAAAATAAATAGAAAATGTTCTTTGGTGAAATAATTTACTTTTGAAGGCTTGAACAGGAGAGCATAGAATCGAGCTTTCATCTTTGTTATATGTTTTACAGCAAAGTCCAGCTTCTTCTTCTCTCTTATTTTTACTATCTGCTCCATCTGTGTCGGGACATTATCGGAACCGACGTTGAACGTTAAACCATGTGCTTTCGTGCCGGCTTTGTAGACCTTGAAGAATGCCTCTGCCGCGTCTTCGGGTGATAAAAGCTGAAATCTGGTATCTCCGTCACCTGAAAGATACATCACGTTGTCATTCCCGAGTCCCATAGCCATGTAGAGAGTTATAAGAATCGATGAATTTCTCACTTCCGGTCCTGTTATTACCGATGGTCTGAGTACCGAAAGATTTATTTTGTTTTTCTTTGCGAAAGATTCACAAAGAATCTCCGCTTTAAGCTTATCTTTTCCGTAGGGAGTATAGGGCTTCTTTTTGTCATCCTCTTTCAGAGGGAATGATAAGGTTTTACCGTACACAGCATAGGTGGAAAGAAATATGAAACGGGTTATTTTAAATTTTTTAGCAGAGTTAAGAAGATTCCGTGTTCCCGCAACATTGATTTTTCTCATTTTAGCGCGGCCGATTTTCTGAGGTCTGCTTTTATCCATGAGGTGTATGATCGTATCGGCGCCTTTACATGCAAGGTTCAGCTTTTTGGTAGTGAAAAGATCTCCCTGTATAAATTCTATTCCCTCGGGAATAGATTCAGGTTTATACTGGTCGTAGCATCTTACCTTTTCTCCATTCTGTGTAAATTTTTCAACAAGAGCTTTACCCAGCAGGGAATTTGAACCTGTGATGAGAATCATAAGGAGCCTCCATGGAATTGGTAATTATAACTATAGCAGGTCTTAAAATATATATATAAATCTGAAAGTCAAGTGAGTATTTATTTATAAAAATTTTTTGATGCTTTCCGGATTGTCGGGAAAAGAAGAAAATCGTTTAAACAATCCAGCCACCTATATTAAACTGACTTGTACCCGCATCTCAACAGCCCCCTAAATCCCCCGGAGGGGGACTTAAAGACTGTAATATAAATAAGCATTTAATTATTATAGTACATCTTACTTAACAATTTAGATTATGATTTGTCTGAAATAAAAATTATTTAATACAAATAATTACTTAATAGTATTATAAAGTCCCCCTCCGGGGGATTTAGGGGGCCTTCTCCGGATGTTATGCGCTACACAGAAAGGTGGGTACAAGTTATTCCGGGGGAAGGGGGGCCAATTTTTTAAATAAAAATGACTGTAAATTTTATTCAGCCCGACGGAATGGTTTTATTAAAAGTTTTACTCTTTTAGATGAAAACAGCAGACCCTCAAGTCTTCCGTAGATATTACTGGTTTTAACTGCCGCATATCCCGCGAGATCATTTCTGTCATCGGGTACGGCAAAGTATCTGCCATCTTTTAAAGAAATGTTCAGTTTATAATTACTCTTATTCTGTATAACAGGATACTTAAATTCCCCCTGCGTTTCAGAGATTACATCATAATCTGTAAGTGAAAACTTATTCAGTTCCTCTTCGGTGAAAATAGAAAGGGGGAGTTCTGATCTGTCTACTGAGAATCGCCCTTTTTCGGAAGAGATGATCTCTCCGGGAATTCCGATTATACGTGCCAGGTTTAAATTTTCATCTTTCAGAACTATCATTTCACCGCTTTTGTAAACCGGATTCTCTGATTTTTTTATTAATGCAAAATCACCCGGTTCGATAATAGGGGGGTAATTCTGACCAACACGTATAACCGAAAAAAACGAGAAGAAAACGGCTGCCGATATAATGGTAATTGCTGAATTGAATGTAATGAATAAGACTGTAAATCTTACCGAACTTAATGCGGAGATTACAATTTTTTTCTTTTGCATACTTAGAAAAAGCGCGTAAAGGGGTGAGAAAAATGTGATAAAAGCAAAGAATAAAAGTGCAATGAATACTTCGGTAAGGTATGAGCTTTTTACAAGGAGTGAAGCCGATCTCAAAAGAGAAAGCGTAATCCCCCTCAAAGGGGATCCTGAGTAGATTTCACCCGTGCCGGTAAAAAGAAGAGACATTGTTGATGATAAGAGGGGATTGAGTCTTCTCTCTCTTCCGGATATTATTATTCTTTTACTCAAGTGGGTTCTTTATACTCCGTTTTTTTCATAAAGTACGGGATTGTATTCTTAAGGTCAAACAGATTTTAGGGAGTAAAGTATTTTTAGGGCACAGCGCTTCGCACTGTGCTTGAACGGGTGTTTACAGCTATACCTGCAAATACTTGTTGACTTGACTGTAATCTGCTTTATTATTTGATAATCTGCTAAACCGTTTCCGGAGGCTTTACCTTGACGATGAAAAAAATCAGAAAAACCATATATGCCGCTGCCCTGTTGTCTGCTCTTGTGCTTTCCGCTGTGCCGGTTTCCCATGCGCAGAATGCCATCTCTCTGAACCGGGACGGATGGGTCAGTTTTAATAAAACAGAGTACGATAAGGCGCTGTTTAATTAGGGGTTTACGACAAGTCTCTTGAGATGTTTTCTGATGCGCTGAGGCTCGATGGAAATTCTGTTGAAGCTCTTAACGGAATAGGAATGGTGCTCACCGAAACCGGAAGATTTACCGACGCAATAAGCTTTTTCGAGAAAGCTTTTAAAATTTCAGGAGAGTCCATCGATTCCGAGTATGGTGTTGCATATGTTTACTATAAAATGGATAAAAGACTCTGGGCTAAGAGAAAACTCGAAAATATTTTCAAAAGCAACCCCTATCATTTCCAGTCACTCCTTCTTATGGCCGATATCAAAACAGATGAGGGTCGCCTTAAGGAAGCCCGGGTTTTTGTTGAAAAGGCCATCGATTCAGCCGGAGAGTCACCCGACGGGCATATAAAGTACGGCAGTATTCTTCTTAAAAATTATATGATCACGGGCGACGCCGATTCACTGGATGAAGCCAGAGAGTCTTACAGCAGAGCCCTGGCGATTAATCCCTCTAACTTCAGGGCAAACATGGATATGGGATTAATCTCTCTCATGGAGATTGAAGATTACAATTTTCAAAGTTCAATCTCCGGCGGCGGGAGTCCTGATGTACTTAAAAGTAAGCGCGATTCGGCAATTTCATATATTCTAAAAGCTTCAGAAGTAAATAAAAGCAGATCTGTTTTATACAGTCTTGCTCTGGCATATGATATGTCGGGAGATAAAAACAGCGCACTTGAGAACATGCTCAGTGCGTATAAAAAATTCCCCTCTGATGCGCTGCTTAAGGGGAAGCTGGAAAATTTTCTTATACTCAATGAATATAAAAGCGCACACCCGGCGAGGATTATGTTTGCCGGTGAAAATACCGAACTCTCCAGATTAAACCGGAGAGAGAGCCTCCACACAAATGTAATCTATTATCTTAGAAGATCTCTCCTTATGAATCCCCTGGACAGGGAGGTGCGGGAGCAGCTCATAGATTATTATACAATACTCGACTATAACAAGCTGATGATCGATGAAATGAAAAATGTACTTATGCAGTATCCTGGATTTAAATATCAGGATATGCTTAACCTTGCAATTATCAAAAGACGGGATCTGCTTTACGCGCGGGAGGGTTACGCCAACGACGAAGTCCCCAGAGATGTCCCCTCTGTTCTTGTCCTTAACTTTAATTCAGCGGGGAAAATTACCGATCATCCCGATGCAGGTAAAATTGCCGCGGATAATCTCACCTTCGCGCTTCAGCAGTTCGGCCGGATGAAAACACCGGGACTTGGAGACCGTGAAACCCTGGCCGGGAATCTCAAGACCAACGGTGAAAATCTTTTTAATACAATAAAAAAGATTAAGGAGATATCGGACAAGGGCGAGCAGAAATTTGATTATCTGGTTTTCGGAGAGATATCCGAGGTTGACGATTATATCAGTGTAACATTGAAGGTAATGGATCTTAATAGAGGATATATTATTTACGAACTGACAGAGTCAAAAAAGGGGAGAGAGAATCTTAACCTTCTTTCAATTATGATAGCCGAGAAGATTTACAATACAATTCCATACAGCGGAAAAGTATTGAAAGTGAAGGACGACGGCATACTCCTTAATCTGGGACTGTTCGACGGAGTTAAAGAGGGGACAGAGCTTGTCATCTACAGAGACAGCAGATCAAGGCTTAATAATGAAACCATCCGATATGCCGAGATCTTTACGGTAAAAGAGAGCGATACATTCATTTCATACGCAGAGCCTGACAGAGCGGATATACTCCGCGAGATAGATTCTACAAACAGTGTTTACCCGCTGATGAAGCGGAGAGCTCGGAAAATCGAGTAAGAAATATTGAATGAATAATATCGGATAATCAGCTGAGAGGGATAAGAAGTTTAGCGTAGGTCTTATCAATACCGTTTGTAGTGACTGCGAAGTTTTTATGTGTAATGTTTATATTTTTAAGAAGTACAACCACCATTGAAAGTCCAAGCCCCATCCCTTCAGCTTCCGGATCGGGGTTCTCCATGAAGAAGGCCGCGATGTTGTCATATTTTGAAGATTTTTTTATCCGGTCGTTTATTTTATCCATCTCTTTTTTTGTAAGAGGCATATTGTTTATAACCTCAATGGAGAGGTGTTTTTTGTAGACTTTAAAGTATATTCTTGTGGATAGGCCGTACTTTTTTGTTTTGAGTCCGTACTCAAGGAGTGATTTTTCGTTAAGTATTGACCGTACTTTTTTTACGATGTCGGCAGAGTTATTAAGATCCTGAATATCCCCTTCGATGACAAGAATCCGCTTCGCGTTTGCCTTTGTTGCATTTGAGATGAGTTCCTTTATACATGAATAAACCGGTGTGAAAAGGTCAAAACGGTTATGCTTCTCGAGAATTTTCGCAAGGGCAAATTTAATATTCTCTTCAGTTCTTTCAAGAACGGAATATGTGATAAAGACCATGTCATTTTCATTTTTGACAGCGGTGATTATCTCATTCTGATGCTGTTCACTGATTAGATTTTTTTTCTGCACTTTTTTATAAGCCCCGTTTGTTTAATGACATATATTAATAAGATCGTCTATTCTAATGTAAATCTGTAGCGGCAGCGAATTATTTTCAGGGCAGCGTATGCTCCGCATACGCTGGAGTGGGGGATTACGGGGGCGTTGCCCCCTTAATCCCCCACTCCATGGCGCAGCGCGAAGCGCTGCGACCTTATAAATAAATTACTGCCATATTTACAGGAACCCGATATAATCATATATTTATTGATTTTTTTCAAGTATAAAATATTACTGTAATTGTTTTTATACATGGCAGCAGATTATTTCACGGGGTGCGTATGCTCCGCATACTCCGGGAATGGGGGATTACGGGGGCGTTGCCCCCGTAATCCCCCATTCCCGGCGCAGCGCGAAGCGCTGTGCCCCCAAAAAAAATTATACATCTTCACTGGAGACAGCTCATGAGATCACTTTTTACCATGACGGGGACTGAAAAAGCGGCGGCACTTCTTGTTCTTCTTGGACCGGATATTGCCTCGGAAATTCTGCGCCATCTCGATGAGGATAGTATCGGCGAGTTTATTCTTGAACTTAAACGGACCGCAAAGAACAGCACCGGCGGAATCAACCGCGCCAGAAAGATGATTGTGGACGCATTCGGCGAAGAGAGAGCCGATGAACTTGTGAAGAAGATCGAAAGCCGTGATACGGAATCAAATTTTAAATTTCTGAATGAACTTGATGATGCCATACTCGTAACTCTGCTGCAGAATGAACAGCCGCAGATTATTGCTCTGGTGATAAAGTTTATCTCACCCCAGAAGGCGGGAATGGTTTTGAAGAGCCTCCCCCCTGATAAATCAAGGGATACCGGCGTAAAGATGGCAAGGATGAGCAGCCCATCGGCAGAAGCTGCCGTCGCTGTAGCACGTGCTTTAAAGAAACGTTACAAAGAGATGCAGCGAACCGATGAAGAGAGGGGGATTATGGGTGGTGTGGATTCCCTTGCAAGTATAATGAGCCATATGAGCAGCGAGCAGGAGAGAAATCTTCTTAAGGGGATGGATATTATTGTTCCCGATCTGTCAAAAGAGATTATGGCTATGGTGTTTACATTCGAGAATATTGCCAATCTTTCCAATAAGGAGATCCGTATTCTCATTGATGAGATAAACGATGATTTTACAATTGCCAAATCACTCAAGGGAGCCGAGGACGATATCAAGTTTAAAATACTCAGAAATATGAGTCAGAACAGAGCAGAGGGTGTGCTCTCGGAGATGAGCGCAATGGGAGCTGTAAGGCTTAAAGATGTAGTGGAGTGCCGGGATTATATAGTAAGTATTATGCGCGAACTTAATGAAAACGGTCTGATAGTTTTAAGAAGGGATGGTGAGGTCTATGTGGAGTAATCAGCTTCTGTCGCTGATCCACTCGGAACCGTCGGTGTAGAACTCCTTCTTCCAGATGGGAACGCGCTTCTTTATTTCATCAATTATATATCTTGATGCCTGGTAAGAAGAATCTCTGTGAGGGGATGAGACAAGTATCATTATGGAAGTTTCGCCAAGGGTTACCCGGCCGTACCTGTGTATAATTATAATTCTGTTCAGTTCATGATTTGAAGAGGCTTCATCGGCTATTTTATTCAGCTCTTTTACAGCCATTTCGTTATAAATGTCATAGTCGATATGTGTTACAGATTTTCCGCGGGAATTATCCCGGACTTTTCCTATAAATATAAGATCCGATCCGTCACTGTTTGATGCGCCTGTATTCAAAACTTCATCAATATCAATGGCTTCTTTTTGAATAAGAACTAATTTCATCTCAACCGCCGCTTACAGGTGGGAATATGGCCAGTGTATCACCATCTTCCAGTGTTCTATCCATTCTGCAGTACTCTTCATTCACTGCAGTGAGTAGAGTGTCTTTTTTTTCAGAAAGCTCTTCATTCCCTTTGACAAAGAGGTCAACAACTTCGTTTACTTTTATAGAATCTGAAACTATCAGTTCCTTTTCACTGAAACCGCAAATATCTCTGATAGAGGCAAAAATTTTAATTTTAATTCTCATAGTTAAGCTTTTTTCTGATTTTTATCTCTTTTTATCATAAACACATAGTGCTTTACATATGGCTGAAGACCTTCGGGAAATACTGAAGTATCAGCACCTTTCGGCTCTGAGATCAAGGTATCGATAATAGATTTCGGGAGATCCTCCTCACAGGCATCTATGAGAACCTTAAATCTTTTTATAACTTCGCTATCCACCGCATCTATGGACATCTTGTGCATGTGGTTGTAAAGTTTAGTCAAATTGGTTTTTTTAACGTTCTTCCTGACTTTCTTTACAGTGCTTTTTGCCTTAGCCGGCATAAAAACCCCCTGAATCCTATGATGATGCCGATGTTAGAGGACGAGAATATACTGTAAACACAATTTTTTATTTTTTAGACGGGAGGTTTTAAAAAAGAATGGCGATGCCGGATGTTTTGGCCGATTTATAATTATCATAACTATTTTCAAGGGGATTAATCCTATGAAATGTTCAAAATGCGGTAAAGAGATCAATACAATGAATCACTTCTATATTCCGGTAAAAAGCAGGAAAGAGGGTGTGCGCTACTGTATAACATGCGCCAGGGAAGATCATATTGTAACACTTGTCTGATTTTATCTGTTTTTATTAATATTATTATGGAAGCTGAAGTTTTTTCCGGTTTAATTCGAAGTATTACCACGGTAAAAATCCCCGGACAGGAACAGGGTTTATCTCTCCTGCCCCGGGATCATCTGTTTAATTTCTACCAGTCGTCACTCTGTCTGTCTTTGTATTTATCTCTTACTGTTGCTGTAATATCATCAATATAGAAGTACTGCCATTCAGGGTGGAGGGAGTTGTTAGCAGCTCTGTACTGGATGTGGAGAATCTTGAGAGTGTTTTCTTTTTCAAGATAGTCATCCTGCTGCTTTATCTTTGTAGGAAGGTTTATTGTAAGCTTCTTCCATCCGAGAAAAGCGGTGTTACCCAGTGTTAATCTATGTGTTGTACCATTTACATCCTGAAGCATGATTGAAAGTTCACCCGAGAACTTTTTACCGTAAACCCATACGGAAATAGATCTGCAGTATTTAGAGATTTCGAGCGGTTTTGCGGGAAATATCTGATAAGTGTCACCTTTCTTGGCGTAGAGTTTTACTCCAAGATATTTTTTCGAGTTATTGAATTCCGCGGGATACTGATCACGTACTGCAAGGGATGCCTGCTGCTCTTTTGATTTAACGAATTTTAAATTTGCGTCTGTGTACTGTGTAGATTCAAAATCTTCGAGTGTTATCTCTGTATAGACGCTCTGGCTTACCTGTTCTGCCTCTCCTGCTTTTTTCTCAGGTTCTACAGCATCCTGTGATACTGCAGGGAGAATAAAAAATAATAATATGAAACATGCAAATATTTTCTTCATGTATCTTCCTCCGTAATAAATACTTTTTTATTATAATTTGAATGTTTGTCAATGTCAATAAATTCTTGCAGAGTATATTAAAAATCGGTGAAAATAGATGAATGCCGGGTGCGCGTATGCTTCGCATACGCGGGAGAGGGGGATTACGGGGGAAACCCCCGTAATCCCCCTCTCCCGGCACAGCGCGAAGCGCTGTGCCGGAAATAATCTGCCATGCAGAAATGTATGGAAAATTTTGTTGCTTTTTTTATCGCCGCCTGTAGTTATATTGGAGTATATTCCGGCAGAATCGGGATTGTTCTTTAAACCTTTCACAATAAAATCTATGAGTTGTTATATACCTTTGAATAAAAAATTAAACCTGATATGCTTTGCTTTTATCATATTTGCCATCTCTTTTTCTGGTAACTTATATGCAGAGCAGGTGAAGAATAAAGAGAAATCCATCGACTGGTTCTGGTTTTTTTATGAGCATACCAGTGACGATAAGGGGAGTACTGATGTTTACCGTCCCTTTTACATGGAAGCGGAGTACGGGGATAATCTGTTTCAGGCTTCATTGATGCCCCTTGTTTTCTGGCGTTATAAAAGCATCAGAAATGATGTGACATACGGATTTTTCGGATTTTATGAATCAACCGATTATAAACATACCGGTAAAGATAAGGATTATGATAACGGCCTGTTCCCGCTCTTTCTTTACGGAAGCGGAGATCAGGAGAAGGATAAGTATCTGTTTATCTATCCCCTTGGCGGGAGTTTTCACGGGAAGTTCGGTTATGACCGGATCTCTCCGTATGTTTTCCCCGGAGTAGCGCTTTTTTTTATTTATCACCCTGCGGTTTTTTCCATGCAGGCGGCTCTCTTTGCTCTTGCTTCTATAATTCCTGTTTATACAGAGTTTGAAAATAGAGATTACACCGGAACAGCTCTATTCTGGCCCTTTATCGCATGGGGTAAGGGGGATAAGAGGGAGGATTTCAGGTTCCTCCCGTTTTATGCTCATAACAGCAAAAAGGGGTGGTACGATAATTACCAGTACCTTCTTTTAATAAATTACCGGGAACTCTATCTCAAGGATGATGAGAGATATACCTTTTTCTTCCTCCCTTTTTACGGCAGGAAGTGGAATAAAAAAGAGACTATGAAATCACATACAGTTTTATGGCCCTTCTTTTCATGGGGTTACGATGAAGAGAAAAATGAAAGGATATATAATCTCCCCTGGCCTCTGGTGCAGATAGGGGATTCCGATAAGCCGAAGATGAAGAAACGGATATTCTGGCCATTCTATGGAACACATGAAACATCAACATATGAGAGCATGTTTGTCACACCCCTTTATTTCCGGATAAAGAAAGATCAGGAGTATTTTAAATCGGAGTATCATATCACATGTATCATTGCATGGTATCTGAAAAGAGATTACGCCATCAAGCATGAGTACTACGGCAACTCATGGAGATATTTTAAGTTGTGGCCACTCTTACAGGTAGAGTGGAGCGATTCAGGGATGTATTCGGTCAATGTTCTTTCGCTGCTCCCCTTCCGCGATACCCGGGGTTACGAAAAACTTTATCAGCCCTTCTGGACTCTCTATGAATACAGGAGAAAGCCCGACGGAGAGAAACATCTGGGTCTCCTCCTCCGTACATATTATCAGGTCTGGAGTGATGACTTTTTTAAAATGAAAATCCCCCTTGTTATTAATTACGAGAGCAGAGGCGATACTGTAACTGAATTTACAATGCTGCTCAGTTCTTTCGGTTATGAGAAAGACCGTGAGGGAACATATTTGAAACTATTCTGGATTCCGCTGAAAATTGGTCAGGGGGATGAAACTCTTGCATTGAAAGACGATAAAGAGGGTATTCAGGATAACGAGTATAAAGAAGATAAAGTTGATGAAGCGGATGATCTTCATTATAATGAAAAGATATATGGATTTAACCCGTCCCATGGAAATGCCGGCGGCGGAGATTTAAGCAAAGAGGCATATTTTAAAATGGATTTCCGGTTCTGATTTATTATGGAAAATAATTTACCGGATTTACACTTATTCTTGTATTTAAAACATTTCTTGCCTTGAGGTATGTCTTTAAAAAAAGGGGAGAGATTGTTAAACATATGTATATCTCCGGTGTAAAGAGTATGCCGGTATGTACTGTAGTTGCTCTTTTCGGCGGGATGATTCTGGCTCTGCATAGCGGAGTTCAGTTTATCAAATACGGTCAGCAGGATTTTGTCCCCGTATTGATGATAAATATTATGAATAAAGAGATGGGTTCTTTTCTTACTGCAATTATTATTACGGCGTTCTCCGGAGCTGCAATGGCCGCCGAACTTGGGACAATGAAAGTCTCCGAAGAGATTGACGCCCTTGAGATGATGTCTATAAATCCTGTATCTTATCTTGTTATGCCCAGGGTTGTGTCGATGCTTCTGATGCTTCCGGCTCTCTCTGTTTATACTATTGTTCTTGGGGTTTCAGGTGGGGCAATTGTATCATATTTTCAGCTGGGTATAACAACTGAAGCATATTACCGGATGGTTTTTGAATCAATATGGATTAAGGATATATATGTGGGGCTTCTGAAAAGCGTTGTGTTTGCGCTTATTATCTCATCTATAAGCTGCGCAAATGGATTGAAGGCCGGCGGAGGAGCGCTTGGAGTGGGGCAGGCTACAAGGGTCTCCGTTGTATCTTCCTATCTTATGGTTCTTATCGTCGGTTATATTATAACGGCTCTCTTTTACGGAGGGTTTGTGTGATAGAGTTTAAGGGGGTCTCGAAAAAATTTGACAGAAAAATTATTCTGGATGATGTCTCATTTGTTATTGAAAAGGGTGAAACATTTGTTATTATAGGTCTTTCCGGTGCTGGTAAAACTACAATCCTACGGCATATCGCGGGATTTCTTGAGCCGGACAGGGGAGATGTTCTTGTTGATAATATAAAAATGAATAGAGCAAAATCGAAGGTAAGATCGGGATTAAGACTTAAAATGGGGTTTCTTTTTCAGTCAGGCGCTCTTATAAACTGGCTTTCCGTGCGGGAGAATGTAGCTCTCCCCCTTGTGGAGCATAAAGTCGGGACCATGGATGAGATAAATAAAATTGTCGATGAGAAACTCAATCTCCTTCAGCTTGGAGATGCCGGGGATAAAATGCCCTCGGATATCAGCGGCGGTATGAAAAAGAGGGCTGGTCTTGCAAGGGCCATAGTACGTAATCCTGCGATTATTCTCTATGATGAGCCCACCTCCGGTCTCGATCCTGTTATGTCGGCCAGGATAAATGAGCTTATTAAAACAATGCAGGAAAAGCTGAATGTAACATCTGTTGTGGTTACACATGATATGGAGAGTGCTTATTATATTGCAGACAGGATAGCAGTGCTTTATGAAGGTAAAATTATTGAATGCGGAACACCGGATCAGCTGAAAGCCAGTGAAAATCCCGTTGTACAGCAGTTTATTAACGGCAGAATTACAGGACCAATTGAAGGTTGACAGAAAATTAATAGTGTTTAAACAGTGAGATATGACAAAGTTAAATGAATTGATAGTAGGGATTGTATTTTTTGTGGCAATGGGGATTCTCGGCTATTATACTATAGTCAGGAGTGATTTTTTTGACACGAAGGAGTACTATTCCAGTACGGTTATCTTTAATGACGTTGAGGGGCTCGCTATAGGGAATAAAGTTCTCGTCAATGGAGTGGATGCGGGAACCGTCACGGCCATTGACCTTATGGCTGATGGTAAAATTACAGTCTCCATGAAGCTGTTTCGAACCTTTAATATTTATGAAAATTACAAAATATTGCTGAAAAACCAGACTGCCCTGGGGGGGAGAATAATTGTAATCTACCCCGGAAGTCCAGAAGCGGAAGGGGATATTTTTGAAACAGTAGATAGTATGAATAATCTGGCCGGAATTACCATTGGAGATCCCTTAACAAAAATATCTGAGGTAATAGATGAGAACCGCGAGAATATTAAAGTCGCAATTGAAAATTTCAGTGAATTTTCTGAAAAGGTCAATAAGGGGGAGGGTACAATCGGTAAACTGGTTAATAAGGATACCCTCCATGAAGATACGGGGAATCTCATAAAAGAGCTTCGTGATACCGTTGAGGATACAAGGGAACAGGCTCCGGTAACAAGTTTCATAAGAGCAGCACTGACCGCGTTTTAAGAATCGTATATTTGTGTTTTAGTTATGCTGTGTTATACGAGAGAGCTCCAGTAGATTTCAAGAACTTCCCGGGAAACAAATAGATTATGTTTGTTTATCAGTTCATCAATATTTTTTTTCAGTTGCGGTAATGATATTGCTTTCCTGGAGTAAGCAATTTTTAAAATTCCGAGAATCCCAATTGGAATAAGGCCATTGCGTTCAGCATATTTTCTTGCGAGAAGGTCATCTAATAAAACATATTTTATCTTTTTTTCAATTGCAAGGCGTACAGTCTCAAGTTCACCTCTATGGAGACGACCGATTGCGCCTTCAACATAATTTTGTGCCGGTTCAGATAATAATTCGGTTAGTATAAACTCAGGTAATAACTTCACACCCCACTCTTTGCGGACAGATTCAGCTATAATAACTTTTGTAAAACAATGATTAAGTAATTGTAATGAATCAATCTTTTCCAGAAATATCAGCGGGCTGGTATTTGAAACTGCTGCAGTAAATGTCATGAAGCTGCAATAAATGTATCAGAATTTTGTATATCATCATTAACTGTTTCTTTAAACAATATATAACCCGTGTTGAAATGTTCTTTTAATCGAAATTGAAAATCTTCAAAAGAAAGACCGGCGAGTTCAGCAGCCCGTTTAAAAGATATTTTTTGAGCATGATACAGGCTTGCAGCCAAAAAAAACTCAACTGAATGGTTCCCCAGCGGCTCAAGCACTTCTTCAAATTTATCTAATAATTGTGTATTCATAATACTTTAATCTCATCTATTCTGTTTTATTCTTTATTATCAATAATTTAGTATAAATGAAACGCGATGTCAACACAAAAACCCTGCCATTATGTTTCGGGTCACACCAGAAAAAACCGGGGGATACTGTAAAATTACTATACATAACCCTCT